>NZ_JAGQDN010000040.1:0-7743 GCF_021270385.1 Brevibacillus sp. AF8
TCAATCTAAATGTCAAAAGAGGAGCATAAACGGACTTAGAACGTGTATATCTCCACGCTCTCTTCAAAAACTCGTACTTCCCTCACCACGTGACGGATTAGCTCTTTTTTATCCTCAAAGGTTAGCTCATCCTGTGCCTTCGATAAATAATATTCAGCAGCTTCCTGGATCAAGTTGCGGCTATACTCATGATTAGTTTGCAGCTTCGTTTGTTCCTTCAACTCACTTAAACGCTGATTCAGTTTATCTTCTTTCTCCTTCAGTTCTTTCAACTCTTGGCGAATATCTTCTTCACCAATATCTTCTTCGCCGGAAGCAAACAGTTTAAGCAATCTCTTGCGACCCGCTTTTGTTTTTTCGAGTTCCTTTTGCAAGCGTTCCATCTCCACTTGCTCGAATGGAGTTTCCACTTTATCTTCCACTGCCACGGCAATCTCATCAGGATTATTCAACCAAGACGCAACTGTTTCCCAAACCTGATTGTCCAATTGCTCACATCTGACACGGCGACCGCATCCCTTATTTTTTGCTCCTGCTGTATTCTTAACGTCGGTATACTCAAATACATGCTGGCTCCAGTTTTTCGCTTTTCTTCCTGGCATCGTATTTCCACAAGTCCCGCAACGTACTAGGCCGCTTAAGAGGTACTCGTTAAAGCTCCGGCCCGCCCATCTTCTTCTGGATTCCTTTAGTAGTCGTTGAGCATGTTCAAACTTCATTTCATCAATAATGGATGGGCAGGGCAGTAATATCCATTCTTCTTTTGGACGCATTTTCATACGGACTTTCTCATCCGGTTGCCGAAACTGGTTGCCGAGCATCCCTTCTGTATTCCATTTATTCTGATAAAACCTCCCCACATATGCCTCATTCATGAGCATCTGACGTACCACTTGTCGATGCCATACACTCGCCCCACGCTTTGTAGGAACCCCCTTGCTGGTCAAGTAAACGGCTATTCCATTTATCCCTTCAACAAGATCATTTGGCTGAGTAAACAGATCAAATACAAGTCGCACTACTGCTGCCTCAGCTTCATTTATGACTATCTGTTCCTTCTCTGAATCATAACTGTACCCATATATTTGAAAGTCACGTAGCACGCGGCCCTGTCTTGCCTTTTCTCTTCTTCCACGACTCATACGCTCATTAATTTTTGCCTTCTCAAATTCAGCAATCGCTCCACGCATGCTGTAAAAGAGTTGACCTTCAGGCGTTTTTGCATATTCGCCATTTACGAACACAAGCTCTACACCACGTTTATCAAATTCATCTGTTATAAGCAACTGGTTCATTAGCTTACGCGATAAACGGTCAGGGTCCAGGCAGACAATTTTTGTAATGACCCCGTCCTTCACATCTTGTCTAAGCCTTGAGAGAGCCGGACGATCTAGGAACTCGCCTGATACATCATCTATGTACTCGGCAACTTCACTCGTCGCTGCCTTCTTCCTGCATTCTCTTAACTGATCGTCGAGGCTGAATCCGCTCTTGGCCTGCTCCTCTGTACTCACCCTGGCATATATTCCGATCATACGGCTTCTCCCTCCTGTATTTTCCTAATAAATAGTGGTAACAGGCGGAACGTATACTGTCAGTAGAACTTCCCGGTATAATCTTTACATGCACCGTTCATCCCCTCCTGTCGAGAAGATATGCGCGAACGGCTTGTCAAAAGTAGTGAGGAAACGTGAAAAACCCGTCTCCTTAAAACAGGGACGGGTTAGCTATTTTTTGAACTCTATATGAACAATTCTGCTTACTGTTCCTTTGATTTGAATTTATTCCTTTTACTGTTTTGCTCGAATCATCGATATGTAATATATTTCTATGTGGAATTATCCATTTTTAACAGTTCAAGGAGGTTTTTATGATTTTTGTAAAGAAGAAGTACAGTAAGCTTTTTGTAAGTATTGGTCTAATCACCACCATTTTATTTTCTGGGCAAAATATTAGTTTAGCAGAAGATCAGTTTACCAATGATTTAGTTCCAACAATGACTTCTAACACTAGTCCTTCTCCGTTAGTAATTAATGCATCTTCTCAAGATCATGAACTTCGGCCACCTTATAAAGTATTTGATGATCAAACCAAATTTGGATCAACAACATATTGGGCAAATGGCCCCATGGGAACTGGTGGAGCTGGTTGGATATCTGTAGATTTTGGTGAAAATAATGAGAAAAGGGTTCAGGCGTACACTATAACTGCTTTTGGTCACACTACAGCTCCAAAGGCATGGACTATTGAAGGAAGTAATAATGATACAGATTGGGTTATCTTAGACACTCAAACAGACGTAGTATTTGCATCATCACAAAAAAAGAGTTTTGCATTTTCCAACTCTTCATCGTATCGTTACTACAGATTGAATGTAACATCTAGTCGAGAGAATAATTCACTCGATATTCAAGAGATTGAGTTACTCGATAAAATAGAAAATACGCCTGATCCAGATCCTGATCCAGAACCAACTCCAACTGGTGATAATGCACTACTTGTAATTAAAATGATCAGTGGTCTTGAGAAAGAATATGAGCTAACTGCATCCGAAGTACAGGACTTCATCGACTGGTACAATGGCCGTGCAGATGGACGTGGCAAAGAAACATATATGTTCGATAAGGACTTTAACAAAGGACCATTTACCGCTCGCAAAGATTATGTAGCATTCAGCAAAATTCAATCCTTTGAAGTTATGGAATATAGTAAATAACACGAAGAGGCACCTCCTATATAACAGGTAGGTGCCTCTTACATTTATTGACGCTCTTCGTAGCATGCCACTCTTTGTCCAGTTTCGCATTTTAACACTCGTTTTATCTGCGGCTGAATGTAAACATTCTCCCGATCCTCGCCTGTGATGATTGATTTTGCAACAATTGCGTCCCATAAGTCTTTGCCTCGGCCGTCAATGTAGGCCATTTTCTTATGGTTAGAGTGTCCGCAACCGCACGGTCCAGGACAGCTTTACGCTCCGTAAGAGTAAATCCTCTAAGGTCAGCTCCATCATAATGTAGCATAATACAACGTATAATATTGGTATTCGCCCAAAAAGTTGATATGCTGCCACCAAGAGGTGATATATCCTTTAAAAGTTCCTCCTGAATTCGTTTTTCTGGAGGTACCTTTCTAAACGCTATCGTGTTACCGACAACATCTCGTCGAGCACCACGGCCGTGAATATCCCCTCTCGTACCATGTACCATTTCCCTCGATATTTGCGATATCTATTTCCGTGAAGTCGTTTTGCTCAGGGAAATACTTCTCAACAGTGTAAATCTCCACGGCAGCTTTCATCGATGGGTAGGCTTTTAATAGCTCACGTGCTTTCTCTTTGTCTTCAGCATTAACGAACAAATCTAATTGTGCGTTCATCTTTCCAATTCCCCCTCGTGGCAGCCCATGTTCTAATGTTTTTGCCGAACATATATACGGGCTCCCTGCTGGGGGCTATTTTTTGTCATTTTTCTATATAGCACGCACTTCTATCTTTACACTTGAATATGCACGGCGCTACGTCTTTTACCTTCACCGGGATAACCAAGTGCAGCATCTACAAAACGACATCCATTGGCTTCATAATCAGATCGTTGGTGAGTATGCCCAAAGCACCATACCTTGCCTTTGAGTTTAGAAAAATAAGGACTTCCGTCAAAGTAATAAAATGAATTGACCAGATCATGGTCGGCCTTGCTCCAATCGCCACCAACATGTGTAATGATTACATCTGATGACTCAATGATACCGTCAAGTTTCTTCTTCTCTTCGTCAGCGAATGTAAATGGCTTGTCCAACAAACCCTTGATCAGTCTGGAATCGTTCATTATTTCCCACCATTTTGAATACAGGGCCTCCTTTGAATATCCAAGCTCTTTAATCCCATATGAGAAGTCATACCACATTCCAACTCCACCATAGTTAATGCCATCGATTTCTACTATGTCGCCATCAAGAAAGTGCACATTGGTAAGCGAGCTGCATGTTTCTTTCATCTCGATAACACGATTAAGAGATTTTCCTCGGTACTGCTTTTCTTGATTTGCACTAACCAAATAGTAATCATGGTTTCCTGCAACTATCAGAATGTGCTCATATATCTGTTTCAACTCTTCAATCAGTATTTTGTTTTGCCAATTGTAATGACCCAGGTCACCAGCAATAACAAGCACATTATGATTCGTTTCAGGCAAAATTGCTTTTATGAAATTCTTAATTTGTGGAATCATCTTGTGCGGCGGATTTTCAACTTTAACCCAAAAATCAAGATGTACATCTGATATAAGATCAAAACCTTTGCTCATCACACACCTGCTTTCGCCTTGGAATGGTTTGTAAACCCCAACACTCTCATGATAGATTTGCTATATGATTTTATTTTTTGAGGTGATCATAATGGTTGCTGTTTTTATCCGCACTGCCTTCAACGATTATAGAAAGACCGAAAAACAAATGGAGTCCTGCATGCCACATGTCAAAAATGTAGCTCATAAGGTTTACATAGAAATCGACGTTAAAACCATTGACTCTGATCGTCCTGGCCTGTCTCAATTGCTTACGGACATAGAGGCTGGGGTGGTAAACAAGGTAATCTGTCACAGTGCTGAGCGAATCTCTCGTAACCCAGTTGAATTGGGGAAGTTCATGCAGCTTGCTACTCAGATGAATGTCCCATTAGTGTTTGCCGAGTGATTCTGAATGGAATCACTTTTTCTCTTTTGTTAAATGATGCCTTGTCCCATGTAGCAACAGCCTGTATCGATATTTCGATTCCCTCCTCTTGGTTTTTAAACTTCCCCTCGATGAAAAAGAGTCACACAAAGGTTTCTTATCTAAAAATTACCAATATAAGTAATTTTTGTTGATATTTTCTTCGACTTGCATTATGCTGTCCTTGTGTTTATTTCCAAATATTTCAAGATAGGAGTGTTATTGATGAAAGCTTTTAAACGAATCGCTTTTAGCTTGGCTTTAACTTCAATTGTATCTGCATTTTCTATTGTTAGTGGAGCTTCTGCAGTGTCTCCAGCCACCCCCCAAGAGGTGCCTGCAAATAAGGCATTAATAAAACCATCGGATACAGATGGCAGAAATATTAGCTACCATGGTTCTTTTCATACTAGGCTTATCGCTGGTCCTCTCCCAATTAGTACTTATGGAACTGTACCTCTCACTGTTGTCCAGTACTATCCATTTTCCTCCGATAAACCTAAACTCACTTATCAATTTAGAAATCACAGTGGCACAAAAGCGTCTACAAAGCATCATGTTCCTGAAAGATATGAAGATGAGAATTATACAATCACATTTACCGATGTTCCAAAAGGAACAAAAGATGAGCCCATCTTCTTATACATTGAAAACGCAGTCTCCGAGTCTAGAAACGTTAATGTAAATGGATACACATCATATTAAATAAGATGTAACGTCCTAAACTAACTGCCTTTCAGATAAATTAAGGTCCTCCAATTTATGAAATAACTGTCTATAAGCTTGCATATAGATGGTTATTTCTTTTCTCATCTTGACTGTTTCATTAGCGAAAGCCTCAGGATTCATATTGACCGTCCTTCTCACAATTAATGTTTTGTTAAGCTCAGCTCGTTTATAACAAATCCACCAAAAGTTATAACTTTAGTTAGCAGACAGATATAGATAGAATGGCGTATGTTATATGTGCCCGTTGTAAAACACGCTTTCTTATCTGTTGATGGAACGCCGTATGCGCTGAAAGGCGCCTGTACGGTGTAGGCTCGAACGAAATCCCACAAAAATAGAAGGGTATAAGTCGAGAATAGCATTGATGAAACGCCAGCAGTTGGGACAATTACTCTTTTGAATGCGAGCATTTTACTGATTAGCTTCAATGAAGAATTATCAGATGATACTTTAACGATCAATGATATCAATCAGTTAATCACCCACATTAGCAATCAAAATGGAGCGAATCTCAGAAATCCTGCGATTAATCAAAGTATTGAATGGGATACTAGCAACCCCGAAAACCCTGTTCTTAAAATTCACATGGGTTATAACCCTGAAACATGGCACACTGGATTTACTTATAAAGTCAAATTTGTTTCAGGAGCTGTAAAAGATATGAGTGGAAATATTACTTATGAAACGCCATTCAGTAGCGAATTTTAGACAGCCATCAACGGCCCTCGGGATATCCCGGGGGTATTTTTTGTGTCGGGACTACGGCATTTAGAATCTCTTTTTTATCAAATCGTGTGTTTTGTAAATTTGTTAAACTTTTGTTCAGTAATGTTATATACTGATAAAGCCCGTTGTAATTTTTCACCTTTTTCCGTTGATGGAACGCCGTGTGCGATGAAAGTCGCCCGCACGGTGTAGGCTCGAACGAAAACCCTCAGAAAGAGAAGGGTATAAGTCGAGAATAGCAATCACAAACCTATAATTATCAAGCAACTAGATGTTTTCCAATTAACTTTGAGATTCCCGAATGGACTACTCGAGTTTTCGGATTATATTAGGGACCCCGAAGATGATCCTCTAACTTATTCCATTACTCTAAGTGACAGTAGTATTGCTCAAGTATCCATTGACAGTTCAACTGGTAATGCTAACTTCACCGCATTAAAAGCAGGCCAAACTACTGGTACTATTACAGCAAGTGATGGAATAAGTGGTGAAGTATCTTATAGCTTCATTTTTAAAGTTATTGAGTAGTTTCCATCGACGAACCCTTAGGAAATCCTAGGGGTCTCTTTTTACTAAATTACTGTTGTGTTGATTACTCGTTCCAGCAAATGACCTTTGGTTCTGTGTAAACAAAATCTTTGCCCAAGAACTCACCGAAAGTCATGTTTTGGTAACCCTCTTCCGCTTCAAACCATCCTTCTCTTTCGAAAGGAACCTCTGACACACCATCAATAGTTTCGTGCCATTCCGCATCGACGTAGGAGTTATGCATTTCCAAAGCCTCTTCTTTCGATTGTGCAACGATGTATGTCGTGTAGTCCTCGCCAACTCCGAAAATCTTGAAATTCATCATAACCGCCTCCATTTTACTTAATAACAAAATGTTAAATAACGATTTTTCCATGTGATAAAATTTCGATATACCTTTTATGGGGTGAACTTTTTGAAATGATACAAAAGCATGAGGTTATCGATTTATTCTTATCTGCTTGTCCTTCCTATAAAGAAAGATGGCTCCATTTTGTTAGTGAAACTTACGACGATAGCGAAGAGCATCTCCCGTATATTGATGTCTCAGATTTCGCCCAACATGTAGATGAGCTTTACCAAAAGCAAATGTTAACTGAGTTGCCAATGATATTTGAGGTTTTAGAAATGCTCCATATCAACGGTGACGACTATGTTAAAGAATTAGCGACAATTGCGTTTCTGGAATCATTGCTAGGTTGTGAAATTTCAAGCTAAATTGAATGTTTTCTGATGCACATTTCCCTATAGGGACAAGAATTATGGACAATCTCATATCCTATCTAAAACGGAATGCCCCTGATAAAGCTTTTATAGGTCTCTTTTCGTCTAACGAAGTTAAGAATCGGTATGAGAAATACGTTTTTAAGCAGTACCTTGCTTTGACAGGAATGTCTCGAGTAGCGCCAGTTGTTGGTGGTGTATCAGGACCTGGGGCTCGTCCTATGTAGGAAGAAGGGCTTCGTTATATCTTTCAATTTTTGGGGAATCTTAATGGTTCCCTTTTCTTGCGCTAAGCTCTTGATGCACCCTTTTGACATTACTATCTCA
>NZ_JAGQDN010000041.1:0-6226 GCF_021270385.1 Brevibacillus sp. AF8
GGCTCAAGCTGTAGATAACAAAATCGCTGCACTTCCAGCAGCAAATGCGTTGACTTTGGCTGACGAAACTGCAGTACAAGCAGCGCGTGCAGATTACGCTGCATTGACAGCAGCTCAAAAAGCTCTGGTAACAAAAGAGGCTGATTTGCAAACTGCAGAAGCAAAAATCGCTGAACTGAAAGCAAATGTTCAAGCAGTAGCAACTGAAAAAGCAGCTCTAGATCTGGGCGACACCAGTGCTGTAACTGCAAACTTGACTCTTCCTACAGCTGCTAACGGAGTAACTATTACATGGGCTTCTAGCGATGCTACAGTTGTAGCTGCAGATGGTACAGTTGTACGTCCGGCTAATGGTTCCGGCGACGCAACTGTGACATTGACAGCTACTCTGACTAAGGGTACTGCAACTGATACTAAACAATTTACAGTTGTAGTTAAAGAAACTCCTTAATAAAATCACGAAACGTTACTTCATAAACTCATCTGAGTGAAAGAAGTGGAGAACGACCCCTAGACAACTTTCATAGCGGTCTAGGGGTTTTCTCTAACTATCTTGTCAAATAGATTGGTGCAATTCCAATCCGTGAGAACAGCCTATGACTCATGTGCCTAATCCTCCTGCACGAAAAAGCAGTCCTATACTAACTGCTTCCCGTGAAGTCAGGTGAAGTCGTACTTGTTGAGATGCAAGGCGGGGCTCCTTAAAAGCTGGTTATGGTCAGGCGACGAATCCATGGTGACCCAATACGAGATAGCTGTTGTTAGGTAATGAAGCGCTAGGGGTTTAACAACAGTCGCTGTACTCGAGATCGTACAGACGAAACAGGAACAATTCAGGCTGTTAAACCTGTTTTTCTCGTATTGTATAGTGGGGACCTAAGGTCAGCAAAACAAGGGATAGACAAGGTGGAACGTTTGAAGTCTTATCAGAAGAGGTGGGTTAGCACCAGTGAGGCTGATAAGATGGCGGCGGGTTCGTAGTAGTGTGGATGGCTTGCCGTTTGTACCCGTAGTGGTGACACAGGCGGGGAGGAGAAAAACTGGCCGGAGCGAAGGAACCCAGTCAGCGGATAAGAAGGATGCGAGAACTTACAATGGGCGTTGTAGTTTCTCAAGTCTACAAATGAACGATTTCCAAAAAGGATTGCAGAGAGATCATTTCTGCAGTCCTTTTTTGCGTTTTATCCTGCTTTAAGAGCGGCTGCCAGTATAGCTCCTTAAGATGATTACGTTTGTGAGAATTTTGTGAGAAGCATTTGATAGGATGAAGATGCCCATTGTAAGACGTAACATTCCCTTCTTCGCTGATGGAACGCCGTATGCGATGAAAGTCGCCCGTACGGTGTAGGCTCGTTATAACCCCAAATTTCAAACGGGATAAGACGAGAATAGCGAGATTGTCTGGAATGCGAAGGAAGTAGTAAAAGGTATGGCACCAACCGGTGGTAGAGAAGAGACGAATCAGTTGGAAATTTTAACAGGTGCAAGTAAAGACGGAAGGATTCAGGTAGTATTTGATGATGGTCAGATTCGAAAAGACATTGTTCAATCGGTGAACATGAATGACAGTACCTCAACGATCTTTTTCCAGCTATATGATGCGATTTATCAAGAATTAAAAGCGGATTATAATATTACAGGAAGTGGTATGACTATTTATATTAACGAACCAACACAAGAGGCAGACAAAGATATTACCATCACGTTAGAAGATCTAGACGCGACGGGTGTCACTGGAGTAGGTTCAGAATGGAGAAAGGGAGTTGCTGGTACAGGCGGAGTAGCTGAGGTGAATGAACTTGAAATTTCTGATGCTGGTTCTGGCTCGAAGGATTTGAGTGTTAACTTTACAGATGGAAACTATTTGAATGAGACGGCGACTGTTATCCTTCAAGGTACAGAAACATCTGCTGAAATTGCAGACAAAATTGCATCTGCTTTTCAAGCACTCGAAAATGGAAAAGGGATATTCCGTCAGAATATCACGGTTTCTGGCCCGAAAGTAACATTTACGTCTACGAAAACAGTAGCAGACCAAAATATTACAATTACAGTTACCAGTAATTAGTTTTCAATCAGAAGCTTTTAAATCCTTAAGGCTTCACAAGAGTCTGCCTCACAGAGGCAGGCTCTTTCTTTCGGTAACAAGGTAAGCGAAATGAGTGCCCAACTCCCTTGAGTACTTTAGGTCCAATGCCTCTCCCGCAGCAATACGCTATGCCATTATGATATAAAAATAAAAAGCCTTCCTATCCCGTAGCAAATCACAGGGATTAGAAGGCGATTTGACTTACACTTTCCCAATCAACGTACTAATTTCTCTCTCATACCCATATCGCTTGAAAAACTCGATCAATGCAACAGCGAATATATCTCTCTGACTAATATTTTTTTCCTTACTGTATTCGCGAACCATTTGATCGAGTGTATTTGTCATATGAACGGATTTCGTAACAAAGACTCCAGGTACAGCATATCGAGGAACTTTACCTGATTCTGACCCAGGGACGATCAGATCGATTAAACGACCCCTGTTACGCTCTAAAAGCTCGAGTAGGGAAAGATACTGATCCATCTGGTTCGGAGCCGTAAGACCAGTTCTAGTCGCTACAAAAGGCTCCTCAAGTTCTTCCATCGGGATATCCATAGAAGAATTTGATCCTGCTTCCTTATAGATCATTTCCGTATCGGCCAGTTTCCCATATTCCTTCACATAGTTCTTCGTATCAGAACACCACCTATATCCTTTTGCCTTCATATATGTTGCCAGCTCCCGATGATCCTGAAAGCCCATACGTTTGGCAATCGTCTTCGCATCTGCTCCAGCTTTCTGAAAGAGCGAAAGAATCGTTGATTCCATCGAAGACTTCATTAAATCCTTGCTTGGGTCCCACTTCTCGGTACTTGTATGTATAGGTACATAGGCTTGTTTATAACGATCCCACATAAAGTTCTTGCGACGCATGTAAATATCTAACGTCTTGTAATTCTTATGTCCGAATTCCTGCGCTATCTCATCTCTCGTTTTTCCCTCAACCATGCCGCGTAATATCTCATTGACTCGTTCGTCATAGATTGGTTTTTTCTCTGTCCGTGTATCCACATGTAACACTCCTATTTCTCTCTCTTTAAAAAAGTGTTTGGATATTTTATACACTCACCTACAAATGGCTGATAGCATCTCGCAGCTGATCTAAATTGGTGTGTGTATAAACACTGGTTACGTTCAAAGATGAATGTCCTAGAAGTTTTTGTATTTGAACCAGATTAACATCCTTTTTGACTAGTTGACTTGCAAAGCTGTGGCGGAGGATATGCGCCGTCACTTTCTTGCTCCATCCTAATCGTTTGACTGCTTCTGTAATTTCGCGATTAACGTAGACCGGAGAAAGTTTACCCGTTTTTTTTGTACAAAAAAAACGATTGGAATCAGAATCAGGTCGATGATGAAGTACATATTCTTTCAACACCGGTAGTAAACGAGGGGAGATGGGAATAAACCGATCCTTGTTTCCCTTACCCGCCACCACATGAATTACTTGTTGATCCCATTTCACTTCATCGACTTTCAGGTTGAGACACTCTGAAATTCGCATACCAGTCATGTATAAAACCATGACGACGAGTCTAATGAGTGGGTGATCAATTTCATTAACCAACTCGTCTACCTCTGCTTCTTCCAAATATGTTCTTTCTTTTTGCTGTACCTTTATTTTCTCAACGGACAATGCAATATTCCGGGGGACCCATTCTTTTTTCTGAGCATAAGCAAAGAATGAACGGAAAGTATGAAGGTTTCGTTGTCTGCTAGCAGGTGCATAGGCACGTTCTGTCTTAAGATATAGAAGAAAATCTTCAATATCCGTTACCAATACTTCGTCGATGTATGGTTCGCAGTTGTATTTGCTTTCCAGGAAACGGGTGAAGTATGACAAATCCTTTTTATACCCCGTAATCGTTTGTTCACTCCGGCCAATTGAAGACAGGTATTGCAAGAAAATATCTATCGCTTGAGTTAAGACCATTTGTCTCAAAACACCACCATAAATGCCAGTGTACTCAAGTAAAAAGAGTACCTGTAAGGTAAGGGCAATACTTTAAGTATAACCGTTTTTTGGATATTTAAATACAATAAAACAAAGTGTTTTGTCATTGAAAATATTATAACTTTTCAGCTACATTCAATCGAAAATGAAAGGGGCTAGCGCATGACTACGTTAGTCCCTTCCAGCATTTGCAACGGATTACAAATATTTTTATAACGGTTCAAAAAAAGACCCCGTACACATTTCTGCGTATGGGGTGCTTTTTCAACTTCCCTTGCTCTTTTGATAGAGCTTATGAAGTAATATTTCTATTACTGAGTAACAACGATGTTAGCTGGAACGGACAAAACGTTTCCTGCAGCATCTTTTACATCGATCGAAGTCAATGCTTTCAGAGAGATACCTTTTTTGATTTTGTCTGCATCAACTTCTGCAATTGTTACTTTAGCAGTATTTGTTGCAGTTGCATCAACAGCAGCATCTACATTCTCAGCTGTAGCTTGAGATTTACCTTCAATCAATACTTCGAAATCAACTTCTGTTCCACCCACAACAGCTTCAGAGAATGTCAAAGTGATTTCTTTTGTTCCAGTCAACTTAGCAGAAGTTACAACTGGAGCAACGTTCTCTTTCAGTTCGACTGTGTTAATGTGGAATGGCTCCATCACTTTAGTAGAACCAAGAGCTTTTACATCAGAGATGTTGATGTTGCGAGTACCAGTGAATTCGTTAGAACCAGCTTTCAGGTTCAGAACAGCAACTTGAGTAGTTGCTCCATTTGCAGTTACTGCTGGCAGCAATATTACAGATTCAACAACAGCGCCGTCAATTTTGTAGTTAGCTGCATTCGTAGCAGAAGCTCCGTCTACTGCTTGGTCAAAAGTAACTTTTACTTTGTTGTTATCAGTACCTTGCTCAACAGCAGTTACTTTCACAACTGCATCACTAGCTGGCACACCATCTTTACCACGGGTAAATGTCGCTTTAGCATCTTCTACAGCTACATCTGCAGCGCTAGTTACACCAGTGAACTTCAGGTCGAGGTTGTATGTAGCACCCTCAACATCAGTAGCTACGTCACCCAAGAGAGCATCGAGGTTTACGCGAACTACTTTCTTGTTAGTTGCATCTTGTTTAACATCTGTTTCAGTTGCAGTGATTGTGTTCGTGATATGGTCTTTTACGAAAGTACCAGTACCATTTACTTTACCAGTAGCAACTTTAACATCTTTATCAAATGTCAGTTCAAGATATTGCTTGCTATCAGTAGCATCTACCACTACATTAGAAGAAGCAACTTTTGGAGCTGCTGCATCTTTTGTGAACACTACAACTTTGCTAGTGTCTGCACCAACTTCACCGCTGAGGTCATTGAAGCCTTTTACAGTGATTGTTTTAGCACCATCAAGTACAGCTGGAGCAGTTACAGTGTAGAGAGTAGAATCGGTCGCATTCTTTACAACTTTATCAGCTGCAACATCAACTCCATCGATGGAGATTGTTGGGTTTGCAGAAAGTTGCTCAGAGAACTTAACAGTGAAAGTATCTGCACCTGTTTGTGCGATAGCAGAAACTGTTGGAGCTACTCCGTCCAAAGCACCTTTAACCATAGTTACAGTTGCAGGGTTTGGAGTAAGCAGGTTGCTCGCAGTATCTTGCGCACCAATTACTGTTGCAATAACTGTTTTGCCAGCTGCGATATTAGAAGTCAAAGTGAAAGTCACTTTGTCAGTTGTAGTGGTAAAGTTATGAGTAACATGACCATCTGCAACTGGAGTACCGTCAGCATATTTGTATGTTACAGTACCGATTTGTTTAATTGGTTCAGAGAATGTAACAGTGAAAGTGCTAGCGGAATCTTTTACAGTGGAAACGATAGCTGGAGCAGTAGTGTCAGCAGCGAATGTTACAACTTCATCGTATTTAGCGAAAGCAGAGCCATCTTTAGCTTTGATGCCATCGATAACTACGTTGTAACGCTTAGAAACTGCATTTGCTGTAGTCACAGTCAAAGTTTTGCCGTCTTCGCTCAGTTTACCGGACAGAGCACCAGCGTCAACGCTATCAATTGTTTTCATTGCTACAACATTAGCAAGGAAAGCACCGTTTGCATCAAACAAAGATGTTCCATCAACTTCTTTGTTGAATTTAACTTCAACAGTTGTACCGTTAATAGCACT
>NZ_JAGQDN010000042.1:0-5247 GCF_021270385.1 Brevibacillus sp. AF8
CGCTTTAAAATTAAGTGAAATAAAAATGGCTGTCGACTTTCTCGACAGCCTGAAAACGCCAACATGATTGGCGTTTTTTTCTTTTCATTCTCATTTTTTTAGAAAAAGTTAATCTTTAGGAAATAGTTCATTAAGAACAGGTTTAGTAGGAGTTTATCTCTACGGACTACGATGTATTCAGAGGTATAACAGGCAATCTAAGCTCGGTACGCAACCGGGCTTAGGTCTATATCTCAATGACTTACCATGGAGGAAGGTGCCAAATGTACAAACTCATTTTCACTGCAATCCCATTCGGAATGCTGTTGACTGGCTGTGTGGATGAACCGTCCGTAACAGCTCCGGCTGTAACGACCGTACAGCAACAACAACCAGCAACACCACAGCCGTCACAACAACGGTCTCAACCAGGGAAAAAACCAACTCTATCTCAAGAAGAAGTGAAAGAACGGAACAAAAAACTGCTCTCTGCAGCAGCCGAGGGCAAAACCGATGAAGTCAAGGCTAGCTTGGCAGCAGGGGCTGAGATAAACGCACAGGATGATCGTGGAAGAACAGCGGCGATGGCGGCTACACACGGCAACCATGTGGAAACCGTGAAGGTCCTTATTGAAGCAGGGGCTGACATCAATATTCAGGACGACCGGCAAGATAATCCGTTCTTGTATGCGGGAGCAGAAGGATACCTGGAGATATTGAAGCTGGTTATCGATGCAGGTCCAGATACGAAGATCTACAACCGCTTCGGAGGAACACCTTTGATTCCAGCGGCAGAACATGGATATGTGGAAGTAGCAAAGGAAATTCTTACACGGACGGATGTAGACGTCAACCATGTGAACAATCCGGGCTGGACAGCACTGATGGAAGCAATCGTATTGAACGATGGCGGAAAAAAACAACAAGAGATGGTCCAACTGTTAATCGACCACGGTGCTGACGTGAACATCCCGGATCGCGAAGGAAAAACACCCCTATATCGTGCAAATGAACGAGGTTATCACGAGATCGTACAAATCCTGCAAAAAGCTGGAGCACGCTAATTTGCAGAGGTAAGCATACATTCATACTTCGAGCGCGATGGAAATAATCCTCGACTAGAATAAGTCGTAGCAAGATTGATTCTAGTCAAAGGAGGCTATGTTCATGACAAGCCATACGACCATTCAACCGAAGATTTTGTATTACGGAACCCCCGTTGTCCTGTTGACGACTGAAAATGAAGATGGAACAACAAACATCAGTCCCATTTCATCGTCATGGGCGTTAGGAAATTTTGTCATTCTGGGACTCGGACTTGGCTCGCATGGATTGGAAAATTTGCGTCAGCGGCCGGAGTGTGTTATCAATTTGCCGGATGCCTCGATGTGGCAGCAAGTGGAAGCGTTGGCTCCGCTAACAGGCCGCAATCCCGTACCCGCCTACAAAGAGGAGCTGGGCTTCCGCTATGAAGCGGATAAGTTTCAGGCAGCCAATTTGACTCCTGTTGATTCTAATATCGTTCGTCCAAAGCGAGTAGGAGAATGCCCGCTTCAACTCGAAGCAGTCGTCCGCACGATTCGTTTTCCGGAATATGCCGACATGTTTGCGATCGTGGAGACAGAAGTGCGTCAGGTTCATGCAGACAAACAAATTGTACAAAGTGCTCATCACGTGAATCCTCAAGCATGGAATCCATTGATCTACAACTTCCGTCATTATTTTGGTCTAGGTGATCAGTTGGGAAAAACATATCGATCGGAAACGTAGAACGTCAAAAACGCCAAGTTTTTGGCGTTTTTGTATTCAGTATGAAAAATATGGTATATTAGGTGTTGCCTAATAAAATTAGTTAATACCAAAAAATACGGGGTGAAAAGATGCTTGTCTGGATGTTGCGAAAAGTAATGGCAGAAAGAGGAGTTTGGACGGGGGCCGCTTTAGCAAGGCTGTTAAAAGAGAGAGCAAATTACAGTTTGTCTCCAGCCTCCATCAGTGCTTTACTAACCAGTCAACCCAAACAAATGAAAGCCGAGACACTTGATGCACTCTGTACTGCTCTGGAATGTACACCAAATGACTTGTGGGCGTATACACCGCCTAATAGAGTGAAGGGAGCATAAAAATATGGCAGTGAAACAGATTTTGCCTTTTGGAGACCCAATCTTGCGTAAAGTAGCCAAGCCAGTGGATGAACTGAATGCGAAAACGTTCAAGCTACTGGACGAAATGGCTGAAACCTTATATGCCACGGACGGCCGTGCTGGCCTTGCCGCACCTCAAGTAGGCATTCTTCGCAGGGTGGTTGTCATGGATTGCGGAGATGGATTAATTGAGCTCATTAATCCAGAAATCATAGAAAAGAGTGGCGAACAAATCGGAATGGAAGCTTGCTTATCTTTTCCTGGTTACTTTGGCAATGTTAAGAGAGCCGAGCATGTAAAGGTAAAGACGTTGAACAGACAAGGCGAGGAAATAATTCTTGCAGCAGACGGATTCCTTGCCGTTTGTATGCAGCATGAAATCGATCATTTAGACGGAATTTTATTTGTGGATCATGTTCAGGAAAAATGGCTGTATCATGAAAAAACAAGGCAAAAAGTCGATTTGCTGGATGTGATCCGCTTAACAAAAAAGACCTAACAAAAAGGCGTACCGTCTCCATACGGGAAATATGATAGTAGAAGGCCGTTTGTTCCGGATATCTGAAGAGAGCGGCATTTTTACGTGGAGGAACATACATGGAACAACTACTGATAGGTAGCTTTCTTTCTGCCATGGCTACTGGTGTGGGCGCCTTGCCTATCCTTTTTTTCAAATCGGTATCACATCGATGGCGGGATATATTGCTGGCGTTTACGGCAGGAATTATGGTGGCTGCCTCGACATTCAGTCTGATCCCACAGGCACTTCAGAGCGCGCCATTTATTATCGTTTGTTTGGGAGTGCTTACCGGAACATTGTTGCTTACGGTGTTGGAAAGCATCGTCCCGCATATCGATTTGGAGCATACGAGAATCAACATTTCGATGGATTCGCAATCGCTGCTGATCTTGTCTGCGATTACCTTGCACAATATTCCAGAGGGCTTGTCCGTTGGCGTGAGCTATTCGAGTGAACAGTCTGGCTTGGGTGGCCTGATTTCTTTTGCAATCGGTCTGCAAAATGCACCAGAAGGCTTTCTGGTGGCACTTTTTCTGATCAATCAAAAGGTCAGTCGCTTCAAGGCGTTTCTTTTGGCAACGATGACCGGAGCAGTTGAAATCGTCTCTGGGATCTGTGGCTATTATTTAACCTCTGTTGTTCACGGGCTGGTGCCATACGGGCTTTCCTTTGCCGCAGGCGCGATGTTGTTCATCGTTTACAAGGAGCTCATCCCCGAAAGCCATGGAGATGGTCATGCTCGATCTGCGACTTTTTCGTTTATCCTGGGACTTTTGGTCATGATTGGACTAGTTCAGTCGTTTGGATGAGCGGTTTTTTTCAAAAAGCCTCACAAGTGAGAGCAAAAATTCCGAAACCATATATAGATAGATTTCGATTATGGAAGTAGGGAGTGTCACGATGGAAAAGTCTACCTTGATAGGTATAGTTTTAGGTATTGTCGCAGTAGTAGTCGGGATGATCTTGAAGCATGCAAGTCCGATGGCATTACTGAATCCAGCAGCATTTATGATCATCATCGTAGGTACGATTGCTGCCCTTTTCAACGCATTTCCCATGTCGGAAATCAAGCGTATTCCTGCCCTTTTCAAGATAATTTTTAAAGAAGAAAAGCTCCCTGAAAAAAGAGAATTGATCGGTCAGTTTATGAACTGGGCTTCCATCGCTCGTCGCGAAGGATTGCTTGCACTGGAAAACACTTCTGATGAGATTGAAGATCCATTTCTGCGTAACGGCATGAAGATGATTATTGATGGTGGGGAACCGGATTTTGTTCGCGATGTTCTGAATGAAGAAATTCACGCCATTGAAGAACGCCATCAGGCAGGGGCACTCGTCTTTAGCCAAGCGGGAAGCTACGCTCCGACACTCGGGGTATTGGGTGCGGTTGTGGGTCTGATTGCCGCCTTGGGTAACTTGAGTGACATCGATGCATTGGGTATATCGATTGCGGCTGCGTTCGTAGCTACCTTGCTCGGTATTTTCACGGGTTACGTATTATGGCACCCGTTCGCAACCAAGCTCAAACGGAAATCAAAGGCAGAAATTGAAATCAAAAAAATCATGGTCGAAGGATTGCTTTCCATTCAAGCAGGTGTATCCCCGACTGCGATTGAGCAAAAGCTGCTGGTTTACATTCCATACCAAGAGCGTGCGGAAATGAAAGAAGAAATGAAGGAAGAGAAGAGGGAGGAAGGAGCTGCGGTAAATGGCTAAGCGACCAAAGAGACATGCTCATCATGAAGAGCATATGGACGAGTCTTGGCTAATTCCATACGCGGACTTGCTCACCCTTCTGCTCGCTTTGTTTATCGTGTTGTTCGCCTCTAGCGAGATGGATGCGAAGAAGTTCGACCAAATGGTTCGGTCCTTCAGCGTTGCAATCAACGGCGGTACGGGAGTCATGAACTACCCAAGCCCGGTACCGCTAGACCCGCAGCTTCAGCAGCAAACCTTGCACAAAGGCGCACAGGAAGCAGAAAAACAGAAGACAGAAGAAGAAAAGCGTCTGGAAGAAGCGGTCCGCAAAGAGACAGAGGACTTGAAAAAGCTACAGACAAAGCTGGACGGATACATTCAGCAAAACAAGCTGCAGGACAAGCTCCAGACCAAGCTGACCGAAGAAGGACTGCTGATCACCATTTTGGACAATGCGTTGTTTGACTCCGGTAAGGCCGATCTGAAACCGGAAGCGAGAAAGCTTGCGAGTGAAATGGCAGCGATGCTGGTGCCTCATCCGAAAAAAGTGACGGTAACTGGTCATACGGACAATGTGCCGATTCGCCGTGCTGAGTTCCCCTCCAACTGGGATCTCAGTGCCAAACGTTCCGTTAACTTCTTGAAGGTGCTTCTGGAAAACAAAAACCTCGACCCGACGAAGTTCAGCGCGACAGGCTTGGGAGAATACCATCCGGTAGCGCCGAATACGACGGCAGAAGGCAGAGCGAAAAACAGACGGGTAGAGGTAGCAATCCTGCGTGATCTGGCCTCTCCACCGAAAAATACTGTGAATCCGTAATAAAAAGGATAGCTTCCTCTGGAGGCTATCCTCAGGCTGTCGAGAAAGTCGACAGCCATTTTTATTTCACTTAATTTTAAAGCGAC
>NZ_JAGQDN010000043.1:0-4141 GCF_021270385.1 Brevibacillus sp. AF8
GGCACAGGAACTCCTACCGATCCAGGCACAGGAACTCCTACCGATCCGGGCACAGGGACTCCTACCGATCCGGGTACAGGAACTCCTACCGATCCGGGCACGGGAACTCCGACTACGCCACCTGTTGAACCACCAGTTCCTCTACCAGAGGTACCGGTACCAGTTCCAGACCCTGAAGACAACATCATCAAAGACAACATCATCACCAGCGTAGTCATGAAGGACAAAGACGGAAACAACATTGAAGACATCCGCCCTGATCAAGGCTCGCGTGTTCAAGTTGATTTCACTTGGAAAATCCCTGCTGGACATCCTTACTCAGAAGGTGCCACCTTTACCTTCCCTCTCCCAGATAAATTTCGGACCGATCGCGTTTTGACCGGAGATCTGAACGGAGGATACGGCACCTATGAAGTAACAACAGATGGCACCATCACTTTCATTTTTAGTGATAGCATCAATGACGGTGCAGAGATCAATGACGGAACGTTCTATGTATGGCGGGAATTTGATGAGAAAAAATTTGAGGGCGGCACGAGACAGGAAATCGATTTTAAATTCGATGGCATCGCCCCGATCTCTGTCCATTTCAAAGGCAAAAACAACAATGAAATCGACAAGAACGGAAAAGCAAACAAGGGCATGAATCCTAGCCACCTCGACTGGACCGTCGATTTTAACATGAGTGAAAATCCGATTAAAGGCGCTGTCTTTACGGATGAGATTCCAAGCGGTCTGGACATCGACATGAGCTCGATTAAGGTTTTTCCATTAGAAGTTCAGTTGAATGGCTCTGTTAATCCAATGACTGAGGTAACTACCTTCACTCCTGAGAAATTGACAGAAGGAAATGGGTTCAAAATGAACTTTGGCGACATCGATGGTGCTTATCGGGTCACGTACAAGACCAACGTCACTGGTACGACAGATACAACCTACACGAATAAAGCCACTGTCACAGGAACGAACCTTCCAAAGGATTTAATCGATTCCGCAAACGTCCCTGTTCGATTCAGCCAGCCTTTGAACAAAAAAGCGATTGGCTATGATTACAACACGCAAACAATCACCTGGGCTATTCAGTACAACTACAATGAAAAACTGATCAAGCAAAGCGATGCATGGCTCGAGGATCGCTTCGATACCAGTCATCAAGAGCTCGTGAATGGTTCTTTTACCGTTCATAAAATGACCATCGGCGACAACGGAAACGGAACAAAAGACGGGGCTGCCATCAAAGGGTACAACGTAACCCCATCGGATACCGGCTTCCGCTTGGAGTTTGACCATGACGTGTCAGCAGCTTACGAAATCACCTACCAAACCAAAGCCAAAAATCGGGTCCACCAAGACAGCTACCTCGTGAAAAATGAAGTAGAGATCTATGATGGAACCAAAAAAGATGCATCCAGAGAGATCACCCAAGCAATCTTCTGGAAAAACGCCAAAAAGGAAAAAGTCGATTACCTGAATAAAACGATCGAGTGGACGCTTAGTCTAAACGAGGACAATCAGGTGATGGATGAAGTCGTCATTACCGACAGTTATGCGGGACAAGGGCTGACTCTTCTTCCTGACAAAGTAAAAATCAACGATTGGACAAAGGATTTGGAAGAAGGCCCTGACAAAGACTACACCATCTCTCCGAATCCAAAGTACGAGGAAGGATTCAAGATCACCTTCCACAAACCAGTCACAAAAGCCCTTGTGATTACGTACCTGACGAAGTTCGATCCTACTTCCAAGGACCGTCCATCCGCGTACAAAAACAAGGCTGAACTGAACTGGAAGGAAAACGGGAAAGCACAAGACCCCATCACGAAATCCGCTACTGTTAAACCAGACAGCTACACCAGCAATAACGGCAACAAAACAGGCGCATACGACGCCCGCACAAAAGAAATCACATGGACAATCGATGTGAACTATAACCTTCACAAGATTAACAACGCGATTATTCGGGATTTTTATACCGGAGAACAAACTTTTGTGAAAGACTCGTTACGAGTGCATAAATTGTTGCTTACAGGTGGAGCAGACGGCGTGAAAGTGGTCGAAGGACCAGTTGTTCCTATCAAATTCGACCCATTAACCAACGGTTTTGAACTGCATCTTGGAGAGATCGACTCGGCCTATCGCATCACGTACACAACCAGTTTGGCTGATCTCCCTGTCGGAGAAGTGTACGAAAACAATGCCACTATGCATGATAGTGACATAACAGGCACTCCACTCTATAAAGGCAAGAGGACCGTGAGACCGGCATACGGTGGGGAGTACGTCCTCAAAACAGGCGTACAGGGTACAGGAGCAGATTCAGAGTATGCAACATGGACAGTAAAAATCAATCCGAGCCAGTCTTATATTTCGGCAGGTGCTGTATTGACCGATACGCTGTCCAGCAATCAAATTCTGATGAAAGATTCCTTCAAGCTCTTTACGACAACCGTCTCTGAATCCGGTGCCTTGGCTATCGGAAAAGAAGTGGCAGTCGAGGACTACACATTAGAAGTGGTCGGCAACACCTTTAAACTGACTTTCAAAAACGACCTGCACACTGCCTACATCCTGGAGTACCGCTCCTTTATCAATGCTGATCATGGAGAAATCATCAAAAACGAAGCCTCTTTTGCAGGGAAAAAAGTTGTAGGTAAAGGTAAAGACGGACAAGATGGTGTCAAAGTCAGCTTGTCGGGCGCTGGTGGCGGAGCCGGCACACCTGGTAAAGGCGACTTGAAAATCGTCAAAACAGACGCAGATTCGAAAAAAGCATTGGCAGGAGCCACGTTTGGTCTTTACGACAAGACAGGAAATACCTTGCTGGAAACAGTCGTGACCGACGAAAATGGCATTGCCACCTTCAAAGGATACAAATTTAAAGCGTACAAGCTAAAAGAACTATCCGCTCCTGTTGGCTACGTCATCGCAGACGAGTACAGAAACGGAAAAGACATTACGTTAAAAGCTCCTGAAGGTGCTGACCCTGCCGCTCCAGTTACAATCGAAATGACCATCGGGAACAAGCTGCTCCGTCAAGGATTTGAGTTAACCAAAGTTGACGCGGAGAATACTGGCAAAACGCTGGAAGGCGCTGTCTTCAATCTGCAGGTTGAAAAGGGCGGAGCGTTCGAAACGATCGCTGAGCTGACAACCGGCTCTGACGGAAAAGTTTCCAAAGGCGATCTGGCAGAAGGCAACTATCAGCTAGTCGAAACGAAAGCTCCGAAGGGATACAAGCTGGATGCGACTCCCCTTTCATTCAAAATCGCCTCCAATCAGACAGAAATTGTGACCCTTACGAAAAAGAACGCCAAAAATATCGGGTCTGTTCAATTGCTGAAAGTGGACCACTACACCAAAGAACCACTTCCTGGCGTAACCTTTGAGCTTCAAGATGCCGACGGGAAAGTACTGCAAAGTGGACTCACAACGAATAAGGACGGTATCCTTCTCCTAGAAAACCTGAAAGCAGGATTCTACCAGCTCGTGGAAACAAAAGCCCTTGCTGATTATGAGCTTGCTGAACCACTGAAATTCGAAGTGACAGAGGAAGGAACTGCCTCTCTCACGTTGACCAACAGATTGAACCCAGGATCTGTGAAACTGACCAAAGTAAGAACAGGATACCCAAATCATAAACTCAAAGGAGCTGAATTTACGCTCCGGGATGAACATGGTCAGGTAGCCAAAGATATGAACGGTCAGGAGCTTACCAAGCTGACTACGGATGGCAACGGAGAGCTGATTGTTGAAGGACTGAATCCGGGCAAGTATGAGTTTATCGAGACAAAAGCACCTGCTGGTTATGTAAAAAGCAGCAAGCCGATCGAGTTCGAGATTAAAAGAAACCAAGTAGCTGGCGACCATGTGCTCGTCACTGTCGAAAATGACGTGACCTCCGGTGGTGGCGGCGGTGGTGGTGGCGGTGGCGGAAATCCTGATCCAAAACCGGAGCCAGAGCCTGAAAAGCCAGAACCAAAGCCAGAGCCTGAACCAGAACCTAAACCAGAGCCCGAACCGGAAAAGCCAGACAAACCGGAGAAGCCAGACAAACCAGACAAACCAGATAAACCTGGCAAACCGGATCAACCTGGAAACCCAGACCAACCTGGAAACCCAGACCAACCTGGAAACCCAGACC
>NZ_JAGQDN010000044.1:0-2472 GCF_021270385.1 Brevibacillus sp. AF8
GAGCCGGGAGAGTAGGACGTTGCCAGGCAGTTACTCTTACGAGTAACTATCCATTTGTTCCTTGAAAACTGGATACTGCATGTAATTGCTAAGATATTAACTGTAAGTACTTTTTAGTGCTAACCAATGTGGTTAAGTTACTAAGGGCACACGGTGGATGCCTTGGCGCTAGGAGCCGAAGAAGGACGCAGCGAACTGCGATAAGCCTCGGGGAGCGGTAAGCACGCTTTGATCCGGGGATCTCCGAATGGGGAAACCCACCATCTGTAATGGGATGGTATCCGTATCTGAATACATAGGGTACGAGAAGGCAGACCCGGTGAACTGAAACATCTAAGTAGCCGGAGGAAGAGAAAACAATAGTGATTCCGTCAGTAGTGGCGAGCGAACGCGGAAGAGCCTAAACCGTCAGGTTTACCTGGCGGGGTTGTGGGGCGTCTCACACGGAGTTACAAAAGACGCGCGTAGGTGAACAGCTTGGGAAAGCTGACCATAGAGCGTGATAGTCGCGTAACCTAAACGCGCGTCTCTCCGAGACCAACCCCGAGTAGCGCGGGACACGTGAAATCCCGTGTGAATCTGGCAGGACCATCTGCTAAGGCTAAATACTACCTAGCGACCGATAGTGAACCAGTACCGTGAGGGAAAGGTGAAAAGCACCCCGGGAGGGGAGTGAAATAGTACCTGAAACCGTGTGCTTACAAATAGTCGGAGCCCGTTAAAAGGGTGACGGCGTGCCTTTTGTAGAATGAACCGGCGAGTTACGGTAGCGTGCGAGGTTAAGTTGAAGAGACGGAGCCGCAGCGAAAGCGAGTCTGAATAGGGCGA
Organism: Brevibacillus sp. AF8; assembly: GCF_021270385.1. Taxonomy (NCBI): domain Bacteria; kingdom Bacillati; phylum Bacillota; class Bacilli; order Caryophanales; family Paenibacillaceae; genus Brevibacillus; species Brevibacillus sp. AF8. Next base: position 829 of record NZ_JAGQDN010000044.1, read on the forward strand.
TAGTACGCTGCCGTAGACCCGAAACCGTGTGATCTAGCCATGTCCAGGGTGAAGGTAGGGTAACACCTACTGGAGGCCCGAACCCACGCACGTTGAAAAGTGCGGGGATGAGGTGTGGCTAGCGGTGAAATTCCAATCGAACTCGGAGATAGCTGGTTCTCCCCGAAATAGCTTTAGGGCTAGCCTCGGAATTTAGAGTCTTGGAGGTAGAGCACTGATTGGGCTAGGGGCCCTCATCGGGTTACCGAACTCAGTCAAACTCCGAATGCCAATGACTTATGTCCGGGAGTCAGACGGTGAGTGCTAAGATCCATCGTCAAAAGGGAAACAGCCCAGACCATCAGCTAAGGTCCCCAAGTATACGTTAAGTGGGAAACGATGTGGAGTTGCCCAGACAACCAGGATGTTGGCTTAGAAGCAGCCACCATTTAAAGAGTGCGTAATAGCTCACTGGTCGAGTGACTCTGCGCGGAAAATGTAACGGGGCTAAACGTATCACCGAAGCTATGGCAGTCCTTACGGACTGGGTAGGGGAGCGTTCCAAGCAGCAGTGAAGCCGTACTGGAAAGAGCGGTGGAGCGCTTGGAAGTGAGAATGCCGGTGTAAGTAGCGAAAAGACAAGTGAGAATCTTGTCCACCGAAAGCCTAAGGTTTCCTGGGGAAGGCTCGTCCTCCCAGGGTTAGTCGGGACCTAAGCTGAGGCCGAAAGGCGTAGGCGATGGACAACAGGTTGATATTCCTGTACCACCTCTGTTCCGCTTGAGCAATGGCGTGACGCAGGAGGATAGGGTGAGCGGCCTACTGGATGGCCGTCCAAGCAGTAAGTGTGGTGTGTAGGCAAATCCGCACACCGTGAAGCATGAGCTGTGATGGCGAGGGAAATTTTAGTACCGAAGTCCCTGATTTCACACTGCCAAGAAAAGCGTCTAGCGAGGAACAAGGTGCCCGTACCGCAAACCGACACAGGTAGGCGAGGAGAGAATCCTAAGGTGCGCGGGATAACTCTTGCTAAGGAACTCGGCAAAATGGCCCCGTAACTTCGGGAGAAGGGGCGCCTCGGTAGGGTTAATAGCCCGAGGGGGCCGCAGTGAAAAGGCCCAAGCGACTGTTTAGCAAAAACACAGGTCTCTGCGAAGCCGCAAGGCGAAGTATAGGGGCTGACGCCTGCCCGGTGCTGGAAGGTTAAGGGGATGAGTTAGCGCAAGCGAAGCTTTGAACCGAAGCCCCAGTAAACGGCGGCCGTAACTATAACGGTCCTAAGGTAGCGAAATTCCTTGTCGGGTAAGTTCCGACCCGCACGAAAGGCGTAACGACTTGGGCGCTGTCTCGGCAAGAGACCCGGTGAAATCATAATACCTGTGAAGATGCAGGTTACCCGCGACAAGACGGAAAGACCCCATGGAGCTTTACTGTAGCCTGGTATTGGAACTTTGTGCATCATGTACAGGATAGGTGGGAAGCTGAGAAGCAGGGGCGCCAGCCTCTGTGGAGCTGTCGGTGGGATACCACCCTTGATGTACGGAGTTTCTAACTCGTCGCCCTTATCGGGCGAGAGGACCATGCCAGGTGGGCAGTTTGACTGGGGCGGTCGCCTCCTAAAAGGTAACGGAGGCGCCCAAAGGTTCCCTCAGAATGGTCGGAAAT
>NZ_JAGQDN010000045.1:0-2283 GCF_021270385.1 Brevibacillus sp. AF8
CATGCCCATACACTTCCGTCTTCTTTCACCATCAACGTATGTGCTCCACCTGCGGTCAAGCGATTGGCTTTCACTTCGATCTCCTTGACTTCCACTGGGACCGTGATTGTTTTGTTATAGTAGCTGACGATAATGCTCGTTGTCCCAACCGATACCGCTGTGATTACACCTGTTGCATCTACCGTTGCAACTGTTGGGTTACTACTCTCATACCTCGACTGCGTTGTGACATCTTGGGTGCTGTTATTTGGATAGGTCGCCGTAATTTGTAATGGCTTGCTTTGGGACGTCGGCAGCAACACCGTACTTGGACTCGCTACCAGTTCCTTCGCAGAGATGACCAGCATACTTTCTATTGGCGTCGTCCGATTCTGTACTGTTCCATCTCCTAGCTGCCCTTTCTCATTTTGACCCCACGCCCATACACTTCCGTCTTCTTTCACCATCAACGTATGTGCTCCACCTGCGGATAAGCGATTGGCTTTGACTTCTGTCTCCCTGACTTCCACAGGGACCGTGATTGTTTTGTTATAGTAGCTGACTGTGATGTTCGCTGTCCCTACCGATACCGCTGTAATCACACCTGCTGCATCTACCGATGCTACCGCTGGGTTACTGCTCTCATACGTCGACTGCGTCGTGACATCTTGGGTACTGTTATTTGCATAGGTCGCCGTGATTTGCAACGGCTTGCTTTGGGACGTCGGCAGCAACACCGTACCTGGACTCGCTACCAGTTGCTGAGCAGAGATCACCAGCATACTTTCTATTGGCGTCGTCCGATTTTGTACCGTTCCATCTCCTAGCTGACCCTTCTCATTTTGACCCCATGCCCATACACTTCCGTCTTCTTTCACCATCAACGTATGTGCTCCACCTGCGGATAAGCGATTGGCTTTGACTTCTGTCTCCCTGACTTCCACAGGGACCGTGATTGTTTTGTTATAGTAGCTGACTGTGATGTTCGCTGTCCCTACCGATACCGCTGTAATCACACCTGCTGCATCTACCGATGCTACCGCTGGGTTACTGCTCTCATACGTCGACTGCGTCGTGACATCTTGGGTGCTGTTATTTGGATAGGTCGCCGTGATTTGTAATGGCTTGCTTTGGGACGTCGGCAGCAACACCGTACCTGGACTCGCTACCAGTTGCTGAGCAGAGATCACCAGCATACTTTCTATTGGCGTCGTCCGATTTTGTACCGTTCCATCTCCTAGCTGACCCTTCTCATTTTGACCCCATGCCCATACACTTCCGTCTTCTTTCACCATCAACGTATGTGCTCCACCTGCGGATAAGCGATTGGCTTTGACTTCTGTCTCCCTGACTTCCACAGGGACCGTGATTGTTTTGTTATAGTAGCTGACTGTGATGTTCGCTGTCCCTACCGATACCGCTGTGATCACTCCTGCTGCATCTACCGTTGCTACCGCTGTGTTACTGCTCTCATACATCGACTGCGTCGTGACATCTTGGGTGCTGTTATTTGGATAGGTCGCCGTGATTTGTAATGGCTTGCTTTGGGACGTCGGCAGCAACACCGTACCTGGACTCGCTACCAGTTGCTGAGCAGAGATCACCAGCATACTTTCTATTGGCGTCGTCCGATTTTGTACCGTTCCATCTCCTAGCTGACCCTTCTCATTTTGACCCCATGCCCATACACTTCCGTCTTCTTTCACCATCAATGTATGTGCTCCGCCGGCAGACAAGCGATTCGCTTTCACATCTGTCTCCCTGACTTCTACAGGAACTGTGATCGTTTGGTTATAGTAGCTGACTGTGATGTTCGCTGTCCCTACCGATACCGCTGTGATCACTCCTGCTGCATCTACCGTTGCTACCGCTGTGTTACTGCTCTCATACATCGACTGCGTCGTGACATCTTGGGTGCTGTTATTTGGATAGGTCGCCGTGATTTGTAATGGCTTGCTTTGGGACGTCGGCAGCAACACCGTACCTGGACTCGCTACCAGTTGCTGAGCAGAGATCACCAGCATACTTTCTATTGGCGTCGTCCGATTTTGTACCGTTCCATCTCCTAGCTGACCCTTCTCATTTTGACCCCATGCCCATACACTTCCGTCTTCTTTCACCATCAATGTATGTGCTCCGCCGGCAGACAAGCGATTCGCTTTCACATCTGTCTCCCTGACTTCTACAGGAACTGTGATCGTTTGGTTATAGTAGCTGACTGTGATGTTCGCTGTCCCTACCGATACCGCTGTGATCACACCTGCTGCATCTACCGTTGCTACCGCTGGGTTACTGCTCTCATAC
>NZ_JAGQDN010000046.1:0-2136 GCF_021270385.1 Brevibacillus sp. AF8
AGTGCTATTAACGCTCTGACAGTTGATGTTAAGTTTGGAACTACTGTAGACAAATCTACAGCTGAAAACTATGGTCCTAACTACAGCATCACTCCAGTAAATGGCTCAGCTTTGTCCATTGCTGGTGCTAAATTGCAAGAAGATGGAAAAACTGTTCGTTTGACTTTGGGTACTCCGGTAACGAAAGTTGCTACTAACTACACTGTTTCAGTGAAAGATGTACTGGATACCAAAGGAAACGCAGTTGCTGAGTTCTCTCAAGTAATTTCTTTGGTTGACAACGTACGTCCGCAAGTTAAAGCTACTAGCTTCGTAGATACAAATACTTTCAAAGTGGAATTGTCTGAGCCAGTAGATTTCACTAATATCAACACAGCAGTAACAGTATATGATGGCTTAACACCTGTAGCAGTTGTTAAAACACCTAATACTACAACTAAAGATTCCTTCACCCTTAGCCTTGCTGGTTTGGATAGCAAAAAAGAGTACAAATTGGTTATTAACAGCCAAATTCTCGACTTTGCTGGAAATGCAATTTCTCCAAACCCTTATGAAACAGTAATTAAACCAGTTGCAGACACAGTTGATCCAGTTGTTGACAGCATTACTCCTGTTAACCTGTCTAACTTCAAAGTTAAATTTAACGAGAAGATTAAAGCACAGGGTGGTCAATACTTCAGCGTTGCAATTGATGATGCTAACGTAAACCCAACCGTTACTCCAGTTGCTGATTCCAACGACACTGAGTTCATCGTTAAGTTGAGCGGACCAGTAACAAAAGGATTGCACAAAGTAACCGTTAAGAATTTCCAGGATGTTGCTGGAAATCCTAACCCAGCTTCTAAATCTACTTTCACAAAATATATTGACTTCCAAGATGCAACTCCAGCATTCACCACTACTACAGGTGCTTTGAAAACAATTGCTGGTACAAACTATGTTGTATTCAAGTTTGCTAACCCAATTGCGTCTAAATCGATCTCTGCTCCTGTTGTAGCTCAACGTGTAGCTGATGGTGTAACTTATGACACAACAATTTCAAACAACGAATTCGCTATCAAAAGCGGTGTAAGTGGATTGGCTGAAGATGAATTGGCAATCAACATCAGCAGCTTGCCTGCTGGAGCATATGCTTTGACTCTGCCTGCTGGTGCTGTAACTGATTCCTTCGGTGGAACTAACTTGGCTACTAAGGTTGACTTCACTGTTGGAACTGCTTCTGCTCAAACTCAAGTTTCTCCTACAACTGAACCAGCAACTGGTGTTGCAATCAACGGTGACACTACAGGTGAAACTGTAGATCAAGTAATCGTAGTATTCTCTGCAGAAGTTGGAGATAGCGCGAAAGATGTTGCTAACTACACTGTTGAAGGACAGCACGTATTCAAATCAGCTGAGTTCTATAGCGACAAGAAAACTGTTCGCCTGACTCTGAACGACGATGCTATCAAATATGATGGTAACTATGTTCTGGGAATCAGCGGTGTTAAAGACAAGAATAATAAAGACGTTAAGGCTTACAGCAAACTGATCAAGTTCGCTGAAAACCAAAAACCTTACATTGCAGGTGCCGAAGTTAATGCTTTGGACACTGTTAAAGTAATATTTAACGAGGCTGTTTCCGCAACTGCTCCTGCAGTACTTAATAAAGAGGATCTGAACGTTTATGTTAATGGTTCTAAAGTTTCTCTGACGTCGGCTGATTTCAGTGGAAATACTGCAACTGTTAAACTGACTGATGCTCTTACAAGCACAACTGCTAAAGTTGAAGTTGAAACATCCAATGCATTTGATGGTCACGATGCAAATAATAACTTTGGTAAAAAAGGTTCAAAATTTGAGGCTGTTTGGAAAGTTATCGACAACTCCGACAACATTGCAGCGGCTCAAGCTGTAGATAACAAAATCGCTGCACTTCCAGCAGCAAATGCGTTGACTCTGGCTGACAAACCAGCAGTCGTTGCAGCACGTGCTGATTACAATGCACTGACTGCAGCTCAAAAAGCTCTGGTAACAAAAGAGACTGTTCTGCAAGCAGCAGAAGCGAAAATCGCTCAGCTGGAGGCTGGTCAAACAGACGCTGCAGCGGCTCAAGCTGTAGATAACAAAATCGCTGCACTTCCAGCAGCAAATGCG
>NZ_JAGQDN010000047.1:0-1494 GCF_021270385.1 Brevibacillus sp. AF8
CCCCCTTTTTGGGGGATTTCTTTTTGGTATTGTTCCAGCACGAAGTGCTGAAAAAGAGGTAGCCTGCACCTAACTTGCCTTCGCTAGGTGTAGTGCTATCTTTTTAATGTTTTGAACTGTTGCTGTCATCAATGCCTGCTCTTGGACATTTTCTCGTCCGCGTAACCTGCAATAGCGAAGCCCATGCAGTTCTTTAGCATCTGCAAAGCTTCGCTCTATGGTTTGGTATCTTAATCTGTATAAATATTTCCCTGATTTACTTAAACGGTTCTGTCGAACCCATTCCTTACTCTCTTCCCAAACGTGCCTGCTTATCACCTTTTGGTGATTTTTAGATCGGGTACACTCAGTAAGCCTTGGACAAGTTTTACAAATTTCTTTATTGGACTTATACATCCTGTATCCGTTTCGATCAGTAGTCGAATAAGTAAGCTTATGTTTTTGAGGGCATATGTACACATCGGACTCCAGAGCATATTTAAAACGCCATTTAGCAAAAAGGCCTTTAACAGGTGTAAAGGCACGATGACCGATGACAGCAAATACATTTATATCGTGAAGTGCCTTGCAGATTGGAGTAGTTAAGTAACCAGCATCTAATGCAATTGCTTCAATTGTATCCTTAAACCCAAACTTCTCGATTTGGAGATTCAGCCTATCTATGTAAGGAACGGAATCATGGACATTGCCAGCAGTGACATGGACATCGGTAATAATATTGTACTTATGATCGACGGTCCGGTGATCGAGATAGAAAAAGCCTTCGGGCTTGCTGTCTCGAACCATGTAGCCACTTTCTGGATCAGTAGTACTCACCTTGATTTCCTTTTCTTCCTTCACACCCTCTCTAGGCTTTAATCCTTTTTTCCATGTACTTCGCGGTCTTCATTAATTGCTGCCTCTAAATCTTTGAGATAGGCACGACTCGTTTTCTCGATGACATGCTTCTTAAATTTTCGTTTATTCGCATTTGCTTTAAGATGCGTGGAATCACTTATCAATACACGTCCAGCGACCATTCGATGCTGAATCGCCAAACGCACAATTTCATCAAAAATCTCCTGAAAAACATTTGTATTTTTAAAACGGGTTCGACGATTCCAACTGATTGTTGTGTGATCTGGAACTCGATCTGTTAAAGAAAGGCCAAGAAACCAACGATAGGCAATGTTGGTCTGAATTTCTTTTTCGAGCTGCCTCTCTGAGCGGATACCGTAAAGGTATCCAATGAAAATCATTTTAAATAACACAATAGGATCAATGGAAGGTCTACCGTTATCTTCGCAATAATATTGACGTACTTTTTCTCGGATGAAGGAGAAATCTATATGCTTTTGAATTACCCTTAATAAATGGTCCTCCGGGACCAATTCATCGAGGCATACAAATTCGTAATGCATTTGTGGATTTTTATCATTGGAGGAAAGCACAATTATCACCTACTGTTAAATGATATTATAAAAATAATAACACATTAACGCGGTGTCGCTTTAA
>NZ_JAGQDN010000048.1:0-1297 GCF_021270385.1 Brevibacillus sp. AF8
TGGTCATAACCCTGTCAAGTAGACTGCCTAAAAACCCATAGTTACGCGGCGATCGCTTTCCGATACTCAATCGGGGAACGGTCGCCTAGCTTTTTCTGAAAACGACTTTGATTATAAAATGCAATGTATGTTTCAACAGATTGATTTAATTCCTCAAATGATTTTGCCGAGCATCGATACATCATTTCTGTCTTCAGATGAGAAAAGAATGACTCGATACAGGCATTATCCAGGCAATTTCCCCGTCTCGAATGACTTCCTAGTACTCCGTACTCATCCAAACGTTTATTATAGTGTCTAGAAGTATATTGAAAACCTTGGTCCGAATGTAGGACGGAACCGTTCATCTCTCTACCCTTACAAAGACTATCTACGGTGCTCATCACGAGTGACAAATCGTTTTGGGAAGAGACATGCCAAGCAACGATTTCGTTATTAAACAGATCCTGCACAGCAGATAGATAAAAAAATCGTTCTCCGATTCGTAGATAGGTGATGTCGGTTACCAACTTCTTTAGAGGTGCTTCTGCTTTAAACTGTCTTTCCAGACGATCCGGATTTACAACTGATGCCTGTCTGCCGAAGAATCGCCTTTTTTTACGAATTACGGAGCGGATGCCTAATTCCTTCATCAATCGATAGACACGTTTGTGATTGATTTGTAATCCTTCTTTGCGAAGAGCAACTGTCATTCGTAAGTAACCATAATAAGGATGCAAGCGATGGATACTTAGGATATGTTCTTTTAGGTCGACTTCCTTTTCGCTACGTCGAACAGATGTCTCTCTGGACTTTCTCCATTTGTAATATCCCGCACGGGATACTTTTGCAAAACTGAGCAGCCATGATAATCGATATTTGGTTTGCATTTGTTCAATAATTGAGAACCTTGCTTTCTTCGAAGTCACTCCCCGTTTAGATTTGGATATCGCTTTTTTAGATATTCATTCTCCGCTTTTATGTATGCTAACTCTTCCTCAACGCTTGTGAATTTGGTTTTTGGACGCCCTTTTCGCCATGCCTGATTTGATCGAGAAGCTGTTAGTGCCTCCCCACTACGAACCTTATTAACCCAGTCCAACACCTGTCTTTTTTCTGGAATGCCTAATCTTCTGGCGACTTCTCTAGAAGATACTCCGGTCTCGTAAAGACGTACGGCTTCCATTTTTTCCTCTTCCGTATAAATTCTAAATGTTTGTCCTTTTTTAGCCATAAAAAATCCCCTCTGGTCAATTGTGTCTTACCCAATTGTAACAGTGGGGTTTTAAACACAGTCAACCATGAGGGGATATTACCA
>NZ_JAGQDN010000049.1:0-645 GCF_021270385.1 Brevibacillus sp. AF8
CGCCTCCTAAAAGGTAACGGAGGCGCCCAAAGGTTCCCTCAGAATGGTCGGAAATCATTCGTAGAGTGTAAAGGCAGAAGGGAGCTTGACTGCGAGACCTACAAGTCGAGCAGGGACGAAAGTCGGGCTTAGTGATCCGGTGGTTCCGCATGGAAGGGCCATCGCTCAACGGATAAAAGCTACCCTGGGGATAACAGGCTTATCTCCCCCAAGAGTCCACATCGACGGGGAGGTTTGGCACCTCGATGTCGGCTCATCGCATCCTGGGGCTGAAGTAGGTCCCAAGGGTTGGGCTGTTCGCCCATTAAAGCGGTACGCGAGCTGGGTTCAGAACGTCGTGAGACAGTTCGGTCCCTATCTGTCGCGGGCGTAGGAAGTTTGAGGAGAGCTGTCCTTAGTACGAGAGGACCGGGATGGACGCACCGCTGGTGCACCAGTTGTCACGCCAGTGGCACAGCTGGGTAGCTATGTGCGGACGGGATAAGCGCTGAAAGCATCTAAGCGTGAAGCCCCCTCCAAGATGAGACTTCCCACAGCGCAAGCTGGTAAGACCCCTCATAGACGATGAGGTTGATAGGTTCGGTGTGGAAGCGCGGTAACGCGTGGAGCTGACGAATACTAATCGGTCGAGGACTTATCCACACA
>NZ_JAGQDN010000004.1:0-262446 GCF_021270385.1 Brevibacillus sp. AF8
TTTTTCAGCACTTCGTGCTGGAACAATACCAAAAAGAAATCCCCCAAAAAGGGGGTTTCTCTTCAGTCTGAAACAACCGAATGTGAGCTCGGTTGTTTTTTCTTTTGACTCATACTTCCTTTTCCTACGTTCTGATTTCTACCACGTTTCTCGGTGCCGTTCTCGTCCGTTGAATCTCTCTGATTTGAGAAGTAGTCAGATTGCGTCCCACAAAAATAAACGACGAGGTACGATTGTTGAAGTCGAAATTACCAAGGTTGGCAATATCGCGATTCCCCCGGAAAACACGAAAATCCCCCTGATAAGCGGTTCCTGAAAACAGAACGAGTGTCACTCGGCCATTATTTCCTGCTCGCAATCGAAAACTCGACAGTACGTCATTGAATTCAAGCGCTTGACACTGTCTGACTGCTACCCCACGTCTGCGAAAACGAATACGACGAGCTTCAAAGTTTCTGCCTGCCCATAGGCTTACTCGTAATTCTGCCATGCCACTCACCTCCTTCTATCTTTGCTATAAGATATGAGGAGAAGATTGATAGCGTGTGGACAGGTGTAGGATGCTATTCGTTTGATTTTGCGCTCTGACCACAACAAAAAAAGCCGACCTTGCCCTTAATCGGGCAGATCGACTCTTCTTTTCAAAAATTAAGCGTTCAGTTTGCCTTTTGCAACTGTTGCCAGTTCGTTGAACGCAGCTTTGTCGTTAACAGCCAAGTCAGCCAGCATTTTGCGGTTAACTTCGATGCCAGCAACTTTCAGGCCGTGCATCAAACGGCTGTAGGACAGACCGTTCATGCGAGCTTGCGCGTTGATACGAGTGATCCACAGTTTGCGGAAATCACGTTTCTTTTGACGACGGTCGCGGTATGCATACAGCAGGGATTTCATTACCTGCGCATTAGCGGATTTAAACAGGCGATGTTTGGAACCGAAGTATCCTTTCGCCAGCTTCAGGATTTTCTTATGACGACGGCGTGTAACAATGCCACCTTTTACTCTTGGCATACTAAACTCCTCCTGGTCTTTCCAGCATGGCGGCCTACTGCTAGGCGCTTAGGGAGCTCATGCTGCGTAATGGTGTGTAATAAAGAAAAACTTACAGGTAAGTGAGCATTTGCTCCATACGTTTTTGATCGCCTTTGGAAACGAGTGCAGCTTTGCGCAGGTGGCGCTTTTGCTTAGTCGATTTGTTAGCGAACAAGTGGCTACCAAACGCACGGTCGCGTTTCAATTGGCCGCTTCCAGTCTTTTTGAAACGTTTCGCAGCGGCCTTGTTGGTTTTCATTTTAGGCATCTGAAAAATCCTCCTGTCTAAACTACTATCTTACTGCTTTTCCGCTTTCGGAGCCAGAATCATGATCATGCTGCGGCCTTCGATCTTCGGCTTGCGCTCAGGCGTAGCGAGATCTTCACACTGGGCAGCTACACGTTCCATAACGCCTAGTCCAATTTCGGAGTGGGTGATTTCACGTCCACGGAAACGGATCGTACACTTCACCTTGTGTTGATCCTCCAAGAACTTGCGGACGTTGCGAAGCTTTGTTTGAAAATCGTGTTCCTCGATGTTAGAAGAAAAACGCACTTCTTTCAGCTCGATGATCTTCTGGTTTTTACGCGCTTCTTTTTCCTTTTTCGCCTGCTCGTATTTGAACTTTCCATAGTCCATGATACGGCATACAGGCGGCTTGGCTGTAGGAGCAACGTTTACCAGATCCAATTCAGCTTCCTGGGCAATGCGCAATGCTTCCCTAAAAGGTACGACTCCCAATTGGCTCCCGTCAGCACCGATTAAACGGACTTCACGGGCACGGATCGCTTCGTTAATTAACATTTGATCCTTGCTAATACTTGCCACCCCCGTCAATTTCGAGAAGGAACAAAAATGTGCGAACGCATTCTGCGCCCGCACATATCTCACCTAAGCAATTTCATCAGATCCGAGGATCTTTGCGTAAGAGTTACCTGTCAACAGTCGTATACGACGTCGACCCAGGTGAGAAGCTGGGCGCCTCTGCTTGTTCTCGAAGTATGAAGTGTTTATACACGCAATTTATATTACAGGGTAGCTTGGGTTTTGTCAAGGCTAATACCTAATTATCCCCCGATATGGGACATTTCGACCTTTTCACGCTTGGCGAGACCAGGCGTTTCACTTAGTCGTTCCTCCGAGTAGCGCACGTCACGCCGTTCCCAGATCGCACGTATCAGCTCGCGAATCTCTTCATCCGTGCGTCCATCGCGGACTGGTTCGCGCAAATCATCTCCGGATGAAGCGAAGAGACAATTGTACAATTTCCCTTCTGCCGACAGGCGAGCCCGCGTACAAGTGGAGCAAAAAGCTTGGGTCACCGATGAAATCAACCCGATTTCCTGGTCCGATCCCTCATAGCGATAGCGGGAAGCCACCTCTCCGTAGTAGTTCGCTTCTGTCGCTACCAACGGCATCTCTTCATGGATCATACGCACAATTTCACGGGAAGGTACGACTTGATCCAGCCGCCAGCCGTTACTGTTTCCCACATCCATGAATTCAATAAATCGAAGGGTATGCCCTTGCTCACGGAAGTACCGTGCCATCGGCAAAATATCTTGATCATTGACTCCGCGCTGTACCACCATGTTGATCTTGACCGAAAGCCCGGCATCTGCTGCAACACGAATCCCATCCAGCACGGCATCGACCTGATAGCCTCTTCCATTCAACATCCCAAAGCGCTCATTATCCAAGCTGTCCAGGCTGACCGTGACCCGATCCAGACCTGCTTCTTTTAGCGCTTGCGCATGACGGGACAAGAGAGAACCATTGGTCGTCATCGCAATATCTTGAACGCCTTCTACCTCACGGATCATTCGAATCAATTCAGGCAAATTTCTGCGCATTAATGGCTCTCCGCCGGTAATGCGGATTTTCCCGACTCCAAGCGAAGTAAAGATCTGGGTCAAACGGGTAATTTCCTCAAAGGTCAGCAACTTGCTTTGCGGCAAAAATTCAAAATTCGGTCCAAAAATTTCGGCAGGCATGCAATAACGGCAACGAAAATTACATTTATCGGTGACAGATATTCGTAAATCTCGGAGAGGACGGTTCCGTAAATCAAGCACTTTATCTGGCATTGCTGTTCACTCTCCTTTAATCTATAAGACGACTTTTTTCCTTCATCTTCATCATATCGCATTTCGACTTAGTACCAGTCTATTATCTTAAATCGAAATCGCCAAATTTTCAAACGCAAACCGCACATTCTCTCATAAATGGGTCCACTTTGCAAAAAAAGAGTACGAATTCCTCCCGACATTCGTACTCTTCCCGTTATGCATTCTTATATCTTAAATTTGGTAATCATTCTTTCCAATTCGCGAGCCATCTGATTCAAGGATTCAAAGGAAACGGCAAACTCTTCCATAGTGGCCAACTGACCTTTGGAAGAAGCCGCCAAATTTTCAGCATTGTGGGCTGAAATCCGTGCAATTTGGGCAGTCTCGTCCACAGATGCTGCTACTTGTTCCGATCCGGCGGACATCTGTTCAGATACAGCAGAAACCTCCTGAATTTGATCGGTTATCTGTTGAATTTCTTGTAAGATCCGTTGGAAGGCTTCTCCTGACTCCAGTACGGTTGACAATCCAATTTGCACATCTTGATTGACGGAATCCATCGAGTTGACTGCCATGTTCGTATCTGCTTGGATCTCCTGAATGAGGTTGGCGATTTGACGAGCAGATTCATCAGACTGTTCAGCAAGTTTTCTCACTTCATCTGCTACGACAGCAAAACCTCGTCCATGCTCTCCCGCACGAGCAGCCTCGATGGCTGCGTTGAGAGCAAGCAGATTCGTTTGGGAAGCAATTCCCGTAATCACATCAATGATTTGCACAATTTCTTTGGAACGCTCCCCCAATTGCTTGACGACGGATACGGAATGTTCCACAGAGCCACGGATGGAGTCCATTTGCTGGATAGCCTTTTGGATGGACTGGTTTCCTAGCTGCGCTTCATCCGCCGTACTTGTAGATGATTCCGAGATGATGGAGGTGGTTTCCGCCACACGTTGGATGCCGATCGACATTTCTTCCATCGCTCTTGCGGATTCTTCCGTACCTCTGAGCTGATTTTGCGCCCCGCTCGCTACTTCCTGTATCGTAGTAGAGATCTTGTTCGTCGTATCTACATTGTCCGCCAAGCGAACCGATATGTTGTCTGACGAATTAGAGAGGGTGTTAACCGCTTTTTGGACTTCTCGAATGAGTCCTTGGATGGATACTTGCATCACCTGAATGCTCTGACCAAGCATGCCGATTTCGTCTTTTCTTTCCAAAAGGTTTTTGGGCAATTCCCCGGTAAAGTCACCACGACCGATCTGCGCAATCTGGTTACCGATAACAAGCAATGGCTTGGTGAATTTGTGCGAGAAAAGAACGGAAGCGACAACCGCTAGTAAAGCAAACAAAATGCTTAACGCCCCGATGATCAAACCGATTTGATGGGCTTCAGCAGAGAGCTCAGCTCTTTCAATAAACGAAATATATTTCCAACCGGTTTTTTCGGAAGTAAAGACGTTCGCCAAATACTCGGTATCGTTCATCGTGACTGCAAAGCTGCTGGAGGTATTCTCAGCGATAGCAGCCAATTCAGGAATTTGCGTCTCTTTCAGGTTTTTCGAATTGAGCTCAGGGTTCTTCGGATTAGCCAAAATCGTTCCGTCTTTGCCAATCAGCATGAGGTAACCCGTTTTCCCAATCTTAATTTCTTTCAAAATATCGGTAAGCCCTTTTAAATTTACATCCAGTCCAACAACGCCCAGTGGCTCACCCTTGTCATCCTTTAATGTCGTCACGTTACTGATCACGATGCTGTTATCCCCCAAATAGAGATACGGATCTGTCGTAATCACTTTTCCGGGATTCTCCATTGGTTTTTTGTACCAATCCCTTGTACGCGGATCGTAATTCGGAATGACATCATCTGTCGGCCATTGTATATATCCTCCGTATTTGGTCGCTAAATAAATAAATGCAGTATTCGGATGAGAATCGACAAATCGAAGGAAATCTTGAAAAATAGCCGCCTCTACCCCGCCATTTTGCAATGGGGTATGTTTGGTTTTGGTCGGTTTATCCATATACGTCGTAATGGTGTTATCTGCACTCTTTAGCAAGGGACTGCCTGCTATCAGGTTTACGTTTTCACGAATCGAGTCGAAATACAAGTTAATCGCGTTGTCTACCTGAGCCACTTCTTTTGTCGAGGATTCAATAAAATAAGTTTGGATTCGCTCCTCCATACTGACATATACAAATGAGCTAATCACTCCAATCGGGATTAAAATAATGGCAAGAAATGCTGCTATCAGTCTTTGCTTGATGCTTACCCGCATACGTATCCCCCGCAGTTCTTCTTGATGTCCATATAAACTTTTTACCCTACATCCTTTTCCCGTTCTTTTTTCCAAGTAAACGTATAATAAAAAAGCCGCCCGAAAATTCAGGGCGGCTCTACTTCTATGTGCTATTACTTCATTTCATTGATTTCAGCGCGGATTTTTTCAACAAATGCATCCACTGTCATCGCGCCTTCATCGCCCACTCCGCGTTTGCGGACGGACAGTGTACCGTCAGCCACCTCTTTTTCACCGATGACCAGCATGTACGGGATTTTTTCAACTTGTGCTTCACGGATTTTGTAGCCGATTTTCTCATTGCGGCCATCCAGCTCTACACGAATGCCAGCTTGTTGCAGTTTTTCTCTTACTTGTTCTGCATATGGCATGTGCACTTCACTGATGTTCATGATGCGTGCTTGGATTGGTGTCAGCCAAATCGGGAATGCACCTGCGTAGTGCTCGATCAGGATACCAATGAAACGCTCCATGGAGCCGTACATCGCACGGTGCAAGACAACCGGACGGTGCTTCTCGTTGTCTTGACCAACATAAGTCAGGTCAAATTTCTCAGGCATTTGGAAGTCCAGTTGGATCGTTCCACATTGGTGACGGCGTTTCAGCGCGTCGGTAATTTGGAAGTCGATCTTCGGTCCATAGAACGCACCGTCTCCGTCTTTGATTTCATAGGCCATACCGAGCTCTTCCAACACTGTTTTCAGAGAGCTTTCCGCTGCTTCCCACAGCTCATCAGAGCCCATGGAATCTTCCGGACGAGTGGAT
Organism: Brevibacillus sp. AF8; assembly: GCF_021270385.1. NCBI lineage: Bacteria > Bacillati > Bacillota > Bacilli > Caryophanales > Paenibacillaceae > Brevibacillus > Brevibacillus sp. AF8. The sequence goes on from NZ_JAGQDN010000004.1 coordinate 6,165, forward strand.
AGAGCCACACTGTATTCGAAGCCAAATACCTTGTAGATGCTGTCAATCAAAGTGATCATGCCTTTGATTTCGCTCGCGATCTGATCTGGACGGACAAATACGTGCGCGTCATCCTGGCAGAAGGTGCGCACCCGCAGCATTCCATTCAGGGCTCCAGAGTACTCATGGCGGTGAACTTGCCCGAACTCGGAGTAACGGATCGGCAGGTCGCGGTAAGAGTGCATCTCGTTTTTATAGATCAGCATGTGACCTGGGCAGTTCATTGGCTTCAAGGCGTAAGTCGCGTTGTCTACTTCAGAGAAGTACATGTTCTCTTTGTAGTGATCCCAGTGACCGGATTCTTTCCAGAGACGCTCGTTCATGAGGAAAGGAGAGCGCACTTCTGTGTATTGTGCCAATTGTTGCAGACGGCGGGAGAATTGCTCCAGCTCGTTGCGAACAGTGAAGCCTTTTGGCAGATAGAACGGCATACCCGGTGCTTCCTCGGAGAACATGAACAAGCCCAGTTCTTTCCCCAATTTGCGGTGATCGCGCTTTTTCGCTTCTTCGATGAAGTGCAGATATTCATCCATGTCTGCTTTTTTCGGCCAAGCTGTACCGTATACGCGTTGCAGAACTTGGTTTTCTGCTTTTCCGCGCCAGTATGCACCTGCCACGCTCATCAGCTTGAATGCTTTGATGTAGCCAGTAGACGGCAAGTGCGGTCCACGACAGAGGTCGAAAAATTCGCCTTGCTCATACAGCGTAATAGTCGCATCCTCTGGCAGGTCGCGAATCAGTTCCAGCTTCAGGTGATCGTTCAGTTCTTGGAAAATCGCAGTTGCTTCTTCGCGGCTTACGACTTTGCGGCGAATCGGCAGGTCTTCCTTCACGATTTTTTCCATTTCCGCCTCGATTTTGCCCAAATCCTCTGGGGAAAGGGAAACCGGAATATCCATGTCGTAGTAGAAGCCATCTTCGATCACAGGACCGATTCCAAACTTCACTTCAGCGCCGTAAATGCGTTTTACCGCTTGAGCAAGCAAGTGAGCTGTACTGTGGCGGTATACTTCCAATCCGTCAGCAGAATCGAGGGTAACGATTTCAATCGCTGCGTCATCTGTGAGTTCTGTGTACAGATCGACAACCTTGCCATCTTTTTTACCAGCTACTGCCTTTTTCTTCAGGCTAGAGCTAATGGAGCCTGCGATGTCCTCGATCGTAATCCCAGCGTCGTATTGACGAACGGCTCCATCTGGGAAAGTAACATGAATTTGTGCCACTGTGGATTCTTCCTTCCTGTATCTTGTTTGGTTGAGAAAATAAAAAAACACTCATCCCCAAAAAGGGACGAGTGTGTTCTCGCGGTACCACCCTACTTCAAGTCTGTTCACAAAAACAGACTCCTCATTCCATGTAACGGTATTTAACCGGCATACCGATAGTAAAAGCCTACGCTTCGTTCCCGGCAGCTACTCGAAGGTGGTAGATCAATAACAGTACGCAGCGAGCTTCCAGCCTGTGACCCGCCTCTCTAAAGCGTCCTTACTATTGTCCGTGTCCTTCTCATCGTATTTATAAGCAATGTAAAGTTGTTGTTGCTATTATAGTTTAGAGGGATTATTCCCGTCAAGTACACGTCTCTCGGATAGGCAAAGCGAACAAGAGTGGCAAGTAATAAGCCGACCGTCAAAAATACTGCGGATCGTCTGTACAAGCCCAGGCTTTTCCGAAGCCAAATGGAGCACGATACTCTCAGGAGCCAGTGTAACCAAAGCACTGACCAAATAATCTTCGTCCCTGCATTTTTGTTCGTCCATGTTCAGAACGGTATCCAACTGTTCAAGCCAAAGACGATCCCCTTTTTTATCATAAAGATGGAAAGGTTTGTCCACACTAGGAACGACATGAACGATTTCCTGCTTGGTTTCCTGTACAGCAATGAAATAGCGCAACAGCTCGACAAACTCTTGATATTGCTTGTCTTCCAGATATTCATCAATACCAGTTTCCACGAGTTCGAATAACTCGTTCCAGTGCTCCTGCAATCGAAATCGGATGAAACCCAAAACGTTTATCGTTCGCTCCGACTCCAGATAGGTGAAAACTTTGCGATATACGTTTGCCTTGCGTGTTGTCGCCGTTAACAGTTCCCTGCCATCTAGCTCGATTTCTTGGCACATGCGTTGAATATAAGGGAAAATCTCCGCCCACTCGGTTTCCATCTGTTCGGCTGCGAGTAAGTCAGTGGCCATTTCTTCCATAATTTTCGGTTCCTTCACCTGAATGACCCATTCGGCTAATGTAAGAGCAACGAAGGCTCTCGCCCATTCGATGGTCTGCGCGTCATACTCACTCTCACACCAGCTTTGAAAGTAGAACAAGAGGTATCCATTCTCTTCTTGCTCCCTGTATGTAATGCGCACCGGTGCAGTGTTGACCCGCTCCGTCATCTCATTTACGATAGTCCGATACGTGTCACAATGCTCAGGGACATTCTCCAGCAATACGCGAAACGTCTGCATAACCATCCCCCCAACCGCCATTGTAGTTACAGTATATGTCCCGTCAGGAGCGATATACTTTTAAACGGTTGGAAACTCAGGGAAGGTTGCAGGTAAAAAGTTCCTGATTAAAAACCAAAAAACGCTTCCCTGCCAAATTCCCTTTGTAAGGAGGGGCAGAGAAGCGTTTTTTCGTTTATTAGTTTTGCATGACAAAATCACGTTCTGCCATTTCACCGTCTTTGAAAACACGGAGAATGTCATACTGTGTGTTGCGCTGTGCAGGAATTTTGCCTGCGCCGCGAATGAGTTCCAAAATTTGGTTCGTGTTGACCTTGTACGTACATGCCGCTGCGGAAACAACGTTTTCTTCCATCATCGTTTGGCCGAAATCGTTCGCTCCGTAAGAGAGAGAAAGCTGACCGTAATGCGGGCCCATCGTCACCCAGGAAGATTGGAAGTTTTCGATATTATCCAGCATGAGACGGCTGATTGCCAATGTTTTCAAGTATTCCTCTGGCGTGTTGTTGACAGCCTTCATGTTGGTGTTGTCCGGTTGGAAGGTCCAGACGATAAAGGCTTTGAAGCCGCCTGTTTCATCTTGTGCTTCGCGGATGCGCAACAGAGAAAGTACGCGCTCTTCCATCTCTTCTCCAAAACCAATAACCATGGTAGCAGTACCAGGCAAGCCTGCACGGTGTGCTGCTTTTTGGGTATCAATCCAGTCAGTCCAAGAGCCTTTCAATCGGGAAATCTTCCGACGTGTACGATCATCGAGGATTTCGCCACCCGCTCCCGGCAAGGAATCGAGACCTGCTGCCTTTAGCTCTTTCAGCACTTCCTCGACAGACATGTTGGAAACTTCCGCGATTTTCATCACTTCTGCTACAGACAAAGAGTGCATCGTAACTTGCGGGAAGCGCTCTTTGATCGCACGCAAGAGGTCGGTGTAATAATCCAGCTTCAGATCGGGATTGGTGCCGCCTTGCATCAAGATTTCCGTACCGCCTACATCAACGGTCTCCTGAATTTTTTGGAAAATAGTCTCTCTGGGAAGAACATATCCTTCAGAAGAGCCAGGGGGACGGTAAAAGGCACAAAAACGGCAATAGGTATCACATACATTCGTGTAATTGACGTTGCGACTGATGACAAAGGTCGCAATCGGTTCTGGATGATGCTTCTGCATGACCAGATTGGCGTAATGTCCGATCTTTTCGATTTCATTGCTCGCAAACAAAGCCAGACCGTCTTCGAGACCCAGTCGTTCACCTGCGAGTGCTCGTTCCAATATAGAATCGATCATAAGGATCACTCCTTGTACCATACGTAAATTCCATCCCACATCATAACACAATACCAGGACATCGGCTATAGCTCGAGGTGCTGGCAGATACACTGCGATACGCGAAAAAACCCTGCAAGAGACAGGGTCTGGAATCGCAATGATTCTTATTCTTCTTCATATCCGATCTGTTCGTACACTTCTGGCTCCCAGTAAATCACTGATTGCGCGAGTGGCAAATTCGTTTCGCGCGCTCCGTTTGGTTTACCATTAAAATAGATGATTTCAGTTATAGATATCCGATCCCCACGTACATCAATTTCCCCTGATAATTGCAGAGTAGTACCGTTTGGCGCATAGAAAACGACTTTTCCCGAACCCAATGTTTTCATTGGTTCCTCCCATGATGTTTGTCCTGTTTCCCTACATTTTAGTGGATAATCTTTCCTAGCGTCAATGAAAAAGCAAGGACTTCATTACCAATATTCGACCTAGGATCAGCTCACTAGATCACTCATTTTTTATTTTGAAACCGTCTGCGCAACTTCATGATGATTCCGCTTAAAATATCTCTTCGATTGTTTGTTGTGGGTCACAACCAAAAGAAGGGTTATATACAAGATGGCGATCAAAAAAGTTCCATTGCTTATATCAAGTAAAATCGCCAAACTTATGCAGACAATCGACGATTTTAGTAACCTCATCTGTATGAAGATGAACAATAAAGTAGTGATGATCAGTGGAAACATTAATCTTCCTTGCATTCTTCCCAACGCGTAGCTTTGATCTAACATATCTTCCGGCATCGTCACCACGCTGAAAACCATTTTACTGGCCCAGTGGCTCAAGTTCATCGGATCTGCCTGTGAAACCACAAAATAGAGGCCCCCCAATACGATGACTTGCAACAGTATAAACCCTTGAATGACTTTGATAGATAATGGCATCTTCATTTAAAAATTTCCCTTTCGTAATGACATTCCGTACCCACTTATAATCGGGATTTTTTGGAAATTGAAAGATGGGTCATTCGTCCTAAATCCTTATTTTCCCTCCCGACGTTTAACTTCCGTTGTGGTCTTTCTTTGGACAAAGTGGCATAAGATGGCTACAATAGAAAAAACCTCACAAGGAGATGCTCATGCTCGAACATATCACACAGCTATTCATGCAATATGGGATGTGGGGACTCGCTGCCATGGCATTTTTGGACTCTTTTATCAGTCCGATTCCTCCGTTTTTTATGCAAATTGCGATGAGTCTGCTCAATCCAGGCTCAGCGATTCAGTTTGCGACAGTAGCCTTTACTGCTTCCGTCCTCGGCGCTCCCATCGGGTTTTTGTTGGGGAGATGGCTGGGAAAACCACTTTTGCACAAGATTCTCCCTGAAAAATGGGTTATCGTAGCGACGGAAAAATTCGCAAAAAACGGGGATGCTGCCGTACTGATCGGAGCTTTTACCCCCATTCCTTTCAAGGTTTTCACTGTGCTCTCTGGCGTATTCAATTACTCGCTGACCAAGCTCATGTTTTATGCGATCGTCGGGCGAGGATTGAAGTTTTATCTGATTGGCACCTTGTTTTATTTATACGGGAAACACGCAAAGGTCCTGATCGATGAATACTTTGAGATCACTCTGCTGGCGGTTGCAACACTGGTAGCTGCGATCTGGTTTATTTGGAGCATACGCCGCAAGCGGTATGCGTAAAAATCAAAAGCGCCCTAGCCACCTCAACAAGTGGTCTAAAGGCGCTTTTTGATTATCGGGTCGGAACAATCACGGATTGTTGGGCCCACTCTTCTACGCTGACAAACTGATACTCCACCAGTTGGGTAAAGAACTGTACGTCCAGCAAAGAATCGGATTGAACCCCCCGCTTTTCTGATGATTGGAAATGCTTTTTGGCATACAGTCTTGCCAAAATGTATTTGCGCGCATTTCCCATACGTGTTACCTGATCCTCTGCTTCACTGACGATGCATGATAAGGTGTACAAGTCTACCATATGGTCTGCGAGCGTTTTTAATTTGTACGTTACATAATCATGGGTCTGTTGCATGAGATAGGCGATATTTTCCTCGAGAATGACCAGTTCTGTCCGAATCAGCTCGGCGTACGGCTGTGAAAAGGCATGCTTCCACCCAGCTATGCGCTCCCGAAGCAATTGACTAAACACTTCGTGGCTGTTTTCTTTTTGCATCACACGCAAAATATCGAGTGCGAGTATATTCGAGGTCCCTTCCCATACGGTCAAAACTTGGGCATCCCGCAACAGACGCGGCGTCACGTATTCCTCGATATATCCGTTACCGCCATGAATTTCAATCGCGGTATGGGTCGATTCGACGGCCTCTTCCCCTGTACGGTATTTCAGCAAAGGAATCAGTAGACGAGCAAGCGCGTTATCCTCTTTGCTCGCGGAATGAGACTGCAAGCGATCATAGACAGCAATCATATCAAACACCGCACCTGTGCTGACCTCCGTATCCAATAAGAGGCTCACCAGCATTTCTTTTACCATCGGATACTGATCGATTGGCTTCCCGAATGCACGACGTTGTTCGGCGTAATACCTCGCTTCGTAAAAGGCCCGACGCATGATCCCAATCGAAGCAATCGCGTTGCAAATGCGCGAGAGGTTCAGTGCTTCTGCCATGTACTTGAAGCCGTTCTGTGGCTCCCCGATCAAATAACCCTCTGCCCCGTTCAACAGAATCTCTGCAGATGGTACGGCGTTGACTCCCAGCTTCTCTTTCAAGCGGCGAACCTGGATGTGATTGCGTTCGTTGTCAGGCTTCACCCATGGCACCAAAAACAGTCCGAGCCCTTTTGTCCCCGGTTTCTCTTCATCGATTCTCGCCAAAACAGTCGCAACAAATGCTCCAGCATTGCTCGCAAAAAACTTTTCTCCTGTCAATCGGTACACACCCGGCCGACCTGCTACTGGCTCTGCTATAGTCAAATTCGCACCGACATCCGAGCCTCCCTGTCTCTCGGTCAGCCACGTAGCTCCTTCATACAAGCGAGTGCGATCACGAGAGGTCAGTCCTGTCAGGTACTGCTCCTTTTGTGCTTCGCTGCCATAGCGATCAAGTAAATAAGCAGCTGACATCGACAAAGTAACAGGGCAATAGAACCCCGGCTCTGACTGGCTCACAAGATAGCCCATGAAAAAAGAATAGCTGTACGGCGCTTTTCTCCCCAACTCGGGAATGTCTTGATACAAATAGCTGACGATGCCTGCTCCGTAAACCTCTGCTACTGTTTCCTTGTAGCCTTCATTGGTAATAATCTCGGAAATATCCTCGCCCAGCCGATTGTACTTGCGCAATCTTGGCTTGCCTTCTCTGTCCGTATGGGCGGCACGCTCGTCGATGGGTCCTGCCACTTGCGCACCTAGCCAGCTCAACTGCTGTCTGGCCCATTCATGCATGGAAGCAGGGAGATAACGTTCCAGCAAGTAATCGAGGTTGGGATCTGCTTTGAAAAAGTTTTCCCCCTGTGACGTACGCGGGTGCGGGATGTTGTCGCTGTAAGTTCGCTGATCGATGCTCGTTTGCAAATCACTCATCTCAGCTCCACTTCCTTTTGGGAACTGACATCACGCAATACATGCTTCAGGACTTTTCCGCTCGTATTCCGCGGCAGTGCAGGAACGATATTTACTTGTCGAGGGAGCTTGTAATCGGCGAGATGACCGCGCAAAAAGCTTTGGATTTCCTCTAGCCAATCTCGATTGGTATCGACTCCTGATTTCAGGACCACATACACTGTAACCGTCTCGCCCCACTCCAGATGCGGCAAACCCACAACAGCTACCTCGCCAATCGACGGATGACGCTCCAACAACTGCTCGATTTCTTTGGGATAGACGTTTACCCCACCCGTGATCATCACGTCTTTTTTGCGATCAATCATCCACAAAAATCCATCCTCATCCACGCGTGCAATATCACCAGTGTACACCCAGCCATCGCGTATGGTTTCTGCTGTAGCCTCTGGATTGTTGTAGTAACTTTTCATTGTCCCTTCTCCGCGCAAGCGAATTTCGCCCACTTCGCCACTGGCGCATCGCTCTCCTCGCTCGTCTACGACCTCCATTTCGACGAACAATACACCACGATTGCCTATACTGCCGATTTTGTCCGGATGCTCTCTGTGCAAAAGACACATTCCGGTCGGCCCCGCCTCTGTCAAGCCGTAGACGCACGCCAGTTTATCGCGTCCATATGCTTTTTCCATGAGCGAAGCCTTCTCTTTGGACAGTGGAGCACCGCCGTACATCCAATATTCGATGGAAGACAGATCGTACGCCGCAAACTCGGGATGCTTCATCGTCAGCAAATACGCTACTGGCGCACCGAAGAAATGCGTAATCCGATGCTGCTGCACCAAATCCAAAAGAAGCTGCGGCGAGAATGTCAGGGCCATTACCTGGGTGGCGCCAAGCATGAGCCCTGCAATGAAAAAGAGATGGAGGGGAGCCGAATGACTCAGCGGCATCAAATGTAAAATTCGGGAACGATGTGTCATCGTCAGTTCAATCGACATCATTTTCGCGACAGTCAACAAGCTTCTATGTGTATAAAGCACCCCTTTAGGTCGTCCAGTCGTGCCAGATGTATAGAGGATGCTGACTTCGCTATCTTCATTCATGTTCACCAAATAAGGCTGCGAAGAAAGCGCATTCATTTTATCTAAAGACAGATCATTGCCATCCCAGTCAGCAATGCCATGCCAATTCCCTTGGCTCCTGCCTGTTTTGATTGCTACAAGTTGGGGCGTTTGGAGGACCCACTCATTGACGATAGGCACGAGGGCATCGTGAACAAGAAGTGCCTTTGCTCCGGCATGATCACATATATGTCGTACTTCTTCTTGGGTTGAGCGTGCATTGATCGGCACGACGAGGGCACCACTGCGAATGACGGCGACGTAAAAAATGGCAAACTCCGGACAATTGGGCATCAGCATGACGACCCGATCCCCTTGCTCGATGCCAAGCTCTCGCAAATAGCAAGCCCACTGCGTAGAGCGTGTATCCCACTGAGAATAGCTGACCTCCACATCCCCTGCAACCAGAGCGGGCTTGTCAGAGTATTTCCTTCCGTTTGCTGCGAGCAGAGCTGATACGTTCATCGTTTCTCCTCCTCATTTTCTTCAAGCAATTTTTGTTCAAAGTTTTGCTTGTAGACGAGAATGTCTTCTCTCAGTTGTCGGAGTTCCATGATTTTCTCGTCGATCTCAGCCAGCTTTTGGTTGCCGTACTCAATCGTTCGCAAAAGCTGCGCCCGACCTGTACGGTCCTCGTCGAACAGCTCAATCATCTCGCGAATCTGATCCAACGAAAATCCGAAGCGCTTCCCTCGCAGAATGAGTCGCAGCCTGGCACGATCCTTGCGGTTGTAGTACCTGCTTCCCTTCTCTGTCCGACTGGGGAAAATCAAGCCGAGCTCTTCGTAGTACCGAATCGTTCTGGTGCTGACATTTAATTGTTGAGCAAGATCAGAGATGGTCCACGATTCTTCCTTCTGTATTCCTTCTCTGCTCATGTCCAGCGCCCCTTACTTACATTTGTAAAATTCAAAATTTACCGAACAACATGATTGTAACTGCCGTTTACGTAAACGTCAACTTGATGAAAAATTTATCGGGCCAATCACCAATCTATTATTCGCCCATATATTGTTATTGTGATTTTTGGGGAAGGAGGTGAAGCAATGGCCGTCATCAAAGCGAACTCCAAAGATGTCGATATGCTTGCCAGACTGATTCGAGCTGAGGCTGAGGGTGAAGGTGAGTTGGGCATGTTGATGGTTGGCAACGTTGGGGTAAATCGGATTTTAGGTAACTGCCTTGACTTCAAAAACATTCGCAGCATGCGTGACATGGTCTATCAATCTCCGGGAGGATTCGAAGCGGTCCAAAAGCCGTATTTCTATCAACGGACCAGAGATAAAGAAAGACGATTGGCACAGCGCGCAGTCAATGGCGAAAAGACCCGTCCGGCTAGCAACGCATTATGGTTTTACCGGCCTGCCGGAAACTGTCCAGCTACCTGGTGGGATCAACAAAACTCCGGTCGCTATAAGGCACACTGCTTCTTCGTTCCAACACCAGCAGATTGTCCACGCGTCTATTAAAAGGATTAGATAGATAAAGGAGAGAGTTCATCATGAGTCAACAAATGCCTTACACCGGTTTCCCTCAACAACAATACGGCTACGACATGTACCCATCCGCACAGTATCCATACGGAATACCTCAGCAACAGCAGCAGATGATTCAGCAGCAGCAACCTCAACTGGTTCCGATGCAACCAAGCGGGTCCTTGATTCCCGGAATGCCCATTACCCCTGGGCAAGTACTGGAAGAATCGTACATCGAAAACATCCTTCGCCTGAACCGAGGCAAAGTCATTACGGTGTACCAAACATTTGAAAACAACAGCCAATGGAACGCTAAAATTTTCCGTGGTGTCCTCGAAACAGCTGGCCGGGACCACATCATTATCAGCGATCCGCAAACTGGCAAACGCTATTTGCTCCTCATGGTCAACACCGATTACATCACGGCGGATGAAGAGTTGAATTACATCCCGCCTCAGCTTCCAACAGGAGTTCGGTAAGCGACCAATTACAAAAAGACAGTTTTCGTCGGCTATCCCCGAGGAGAACTGTCTTTTTGACGTTTATACCATTCCATGCTATTAATGAGTGAGAAACACGACCGCTTTGTAAAGGATGAGGTAGAGTGGCATTTGGGATAACACGAGACGAACTGAACCGTTGGAAGCAAGCCGTTAGTCGAGGCGAATTGGCATTTCTCACGCATTATTGGCTAGACCCACGGTTTCCTGACATCAAAACCGTTACAAAAGTAGGCTGTGCCAATTATTCGTTACTGACAGACTGGTGCCTTGCCAACGGACTCGATCCCGTCTACATTCATAACCGTGCACCCTTCCCGCATTTTGATTTACTTGGCGAAAAGCAAATCCAGATCTTGCAAAAGGAAGGTCTGTGGGATCACTTGGAGCGCTTCCGCATGCTGGGTGATGGACGAGACTAGGACGGATCCTTTTGCACGTGATAGCCTCGATCACCATATGGCGCCAGCTTTTTCATCCACTTATCTTCGAGTTTTTCCAGGGCATCCTTCAGATCAAAATACGGATGGTCTTTCTTTTCAACCTTCTCTAGCACTTCGATTTCGAAAGCGTCCGAACCGTATTTATCCCAGTCTTTTTGCAGTTCACGATTCGGATGCGAGCCATGCTGAAGCATGAACTTTCTACCGTTGATCGTTTTTAGGTTATTCGTTCTGGCGATGAAGACTTTGTCATTTTGCTTGTTTTTTATTTGATAAACGCCTGCATCGGTTTCTACTTCCTTGTACATCTGCTTGAGCTCTTGCTTGCGATTCATCTGCTGCGCCCCCCGCTCCTCTCCTTCATTTTCCACAGCGATCCGCCAATATTGACTGCCGTCCGCCTGTCTATCCATCAAACCCACATCGACTAAATATCTCCGCAAGGTCACATAATCGTCATAGAGACCTTCCAAAATCTCATTCACTTCCCGCTCGGTGTAGAAACGATCAAGCTCAAATTTTTTAGAAATCTCTTCGAGTAGGATGAGTTTATGCTTTTGCTTGCGCGGGAAGCGCTCTAATCGACCTGATAATCCATTTGGCAGAAATTTCTTTACGATCGCGACATACTCAGCGGCATCGCCATCTTTCGAGGTGTTCTTTTGCTTGCTTGATTTGGCATCATTGGACGATTGATTTTTATCCGCTTCATGCAATAATTCCATCATGACCAGAAATACCTTGGCCTGACGTTCTTTTTCCTTGAGTGCAAAGCGGTGATTACGGATCGTCGATGCACTTCCGATCCCCATTTCAGATTGAACCTCGGCGTCTGTCTTTCCTTGGTAAAAAAGGCGAAGCAAATTAACTTGATGATCAGACAAGCCCGTCAATCGTTTATCCAACTGGCTCAGGTGGGTAAAGACAGAACCGTGCGCAACCTCGATATGATGGCGCATAAAGCGGGACGCTTCGTACAGGACACCCTCCACCGGATAAATGATTCCTTTCTCCACCTGTTCCCCACAGAGCAAACACATGAAATGTTCATCTTGTTCGATGTAACCTTGCTTCCATTCTTGAAGAGAAGCGCTCCAAAATGCTTCATGAAGACTCATCTATAAACACAACCTTTATTCGTTTGACTTATTATAGATAACTTATCACCGCGTTTATATTATGTCAAACAAAAAAGCTCTCCGTCGTGTATTCGCACAACAGAAAGCCTTATTGTCTATGCTTCACTGGCTCGCATCGAAAGACTTGCTTGGGCCAACTCTTTTAAAAATGCCTGGCGATCACCTTTAAAGAAACGTCCTTCTGTTGCTGTACGTTTCTGCCGATAGCGGATCGCCAGTCGGTTTACCAAGCGATTAATCTCCAGATGTTGTTCCTCTTCCATCGTAAACCGCACAGCGTATTCGTAATAGTCCGTTTCCCACGGAATCGTGCGAACTACGTGGCCGTACATTTTCAGAGCCTGTCCGCACAATTCCGTCGCAAACTGCAGAACGAGCTGGTCATTTGCTGGCATTTTGAGATGAGAGAGAAAACGAAGTCCACCTGCCCCAATATCCTCGATCAAAACCTGCGTGCTCCCAATCTCCATGGTCTTCCCTTTGACCAGCACAATAGTCATGTCTGCACAGAGGGCGTATTCTAGTCGTAAGCGAAAAAATTCACGTTGATGCCCCTCTGATCTACCCGGCATTGTTTTCTCCTTCTTTCTCTTTTCATAGTGGGGTAACACGCAAAAGAAAGAGCGCCTGTCACTTTGGCGCCTTTCTTTTTATTTTTTGGGCTTTCGGTATTTGATCTCCTGCTCTTTCACCTGAAAGCGATTCCATAATTCCCTCTCATCATGTGTGATGGAATCATGCTTTTCCAGCCGGAAGAGGAGCCTAACGACCACCCAAACAATCAAAAGAAACGCAAAAAAGATAACGAGTGTTAAAAAGATCATAAAACCTGCCTCCTCCCATTTACTAACAACATATGGGAGGAAGCAAAATAAGATAACCAAATGTGTCAAAAACGTGACGAATCTTCTTTTTAGAAGGTTGTCACACTTCTCGGCTTCTCGGAAACTGCAAACAGCCTATCCAAAATGGGAAGCTTCTCTGGAGTATCCAGCTCTAACTGGCCGTATTGATACAGCTTGCGGACAGTTACTACCCCCATCACGAGTGAAGAAAAATCGGCAATATCGAGCTGCACCGAAACGTCTGACTCCGCTGCCTCTCCTACTTCCGGACGTCCATCGACAAACTTGATGAGCCATGTTCCTTCATTCTCGGGCAGGAACGAATCGCGGATCGTCAGCTTTACATTCACTGTTTCCGAACCAAAACGGTGGTGGGACAGCTGACGGAAAAATCCTGGCACATCAATGATCCGATACATCAGACCGACTCCTGATACATGGCTCTCATGATAAATGCTCCACAACAGCGAATCCGTTCCATTGCCCGGATCAGAGAGCAACAAGTGAAAATCTTCGTCCGGTGTCGTGAACTCGATCCGTTGAATCTGATCGGCCTGACTCCGCAGGAAAGAGAGCAGTTGGGCAAATGCTTCGCGGCTCTCATATTGAAGCTCTCTTACTTCTATGTTGTTGACGAGTTTATTTTTTTCATGAGCGCTCTGGAACTGGAAAGCGAGATAGCCGCCTAATCTCCCTTCCTTTTTGTAGCCGACAACAATCATTTCAGGGACATCGAGGAGTCTGTCCCACTCTCGGTCTGTTCGCTTGATCATACCATGGGTTTGACGGGCGATGCGATGATAGCAAGCAGACAGTTCTTCTTTGTCCTCTTTTCCTATATAAACGATTTTGTCCTTTCCTACAAACGGCAGGCTAGACGGTTTGAATTTGTATTGGTGAACCTTGGTTCCTATTCCAAACCCCATTTGCTTGTAAAAATCAACACGAAACGGATAGAGAGAGACCAGCGAAATTCCCCGTTCCCGGTAGCTGGAAAGAAAACCTTGTAGCATCGACATGGCGACCTTTTCCTTTTTATGCAAAAGGTCTACGGCGACCAGCCCAATCCCGCCAGTCAAGAGCGGTGTACCGTGAACATTCATAGGGAAATCGTACCATTTCATAATTCCCACTAGTCGTCCATCCCGATAGCAGCCGTGGTAGCTGACGTGTGGGTCGTTTTCGATCGTTTCTTTTACACGGTCCGCAAAACGCTGTCTGCTCTCTGTACCCAGAAGATTGCTTCCAGGGTAGCTCATCGCTGCAATCCTAACGACCTCATCGATATCGTCAATTGAAACCGGGCGAATCTCCTCCATCGTCTCATGCACTCCTGTCTGCAAGAAATTGGGCATCTAGGAAAATAGTATCGATGAATGTAACCGCTGGCAATACGAAGTTTGTATTTTTTGGAAAACTGTAACCAAATATTAAAAAAACGCCCGCACTTGGCGGACGTCTTCGAATTAGTGTGTCTGCTTGACTCGATTCCCTTTTGCGATCAAAAGCGTCAGAATAAAGCTGCCTATCGCAAGCACTAAGGTGCCTGTGAAGACCACATGAACACCACTAGCCAATAAGTCCCGGATTTGTGCCAGTTGTGCCACAGGGACCGATCCGTGTTCAAACGAGGCCCCTAAATTCGTATGACCACTTGCTACAGTTACCATGTTGAACAACATTCCGAATACAGCAGCCCCGAAGGTTTGGCTAAATGTACCCGTGAATGTATTGAGGGCAATGGCAGTTCCCCTCTTGTCGACTGCAACAGACGATTGAATTTTTACCATAACGATCGGGGAAATGAGTCCCATTCCCAAACCAATTGAGCCCACAGCCACATAAATGAGGTATCCCGCTGAGTGAGCGGAAAGGAAGCTCAACAACGTTGTCGCTACCGTCAGAACGGCTGTCCCCGCGATAAACAACTGTTCCGCTCGCAGCTTTCCTAACAAGTTCCCGGCAAGGATAGAGCCGATCGTCCAGCAAACCGGCATCGGTGTCAGGACAAAGCCAGCCATCGTCGCACTTTCTCCCAAGACTCCCTGGCTCCAGATCGGCAAGTACACCACCATGCTGATTACAATTCCATTGGTCAAGAGCGTCAGCAGATTGATCATGGTTACATTTCGATTAGTAAAAAGCGAAAGCGGAATCAGCGGCTCAGGCGATTTCTTCTCCACCGATACAAACACCAAATAGGTCACCAAAGCAAATACGATCAAGGAAATCGTCACTGGACTGGTCCAGGATTGATTCTGGCTGCCTGTTAACAAGGCATACAACAAGGCGATGGTTCCGACCGAAAAAATAAGCGCGCCCGGATAATCGATATGGCGCTTTTCTTTGACGGCAAGCTTTTCCTTGTACAAAAAGATGAGCATGAAAAACGATACAAGTCCAAAAGGCAAGTTAAGAAAAAAGATATAACGCCACGTCAGTGTATCGACCAAAAACCCTCCGACCAACGGACCTGCCACACCGGAAAGTCCCCATACAGCACTAATCCAGCCCTGGGCTTTTGCTCTGGCAGTCTGCTCCGTGTACAAGTCACCGATAATGGTCATCGTAATGGGCATGACTGAACCTGCACCCAAGCCTTGAATGGCACGAAAAACAATGAGCTGCCACATCGAAGTCGCTACTCCACAGAGCGTAGAACCTAGCAAAAAGATGCCGATTCCGATTAACAATACGTTTTTTCGGCCAAATAAATCAGCCAGCTTGCCGTAAATGGGGGCAGATACGGCAGTGGCAAGCATGTAGATGGCGTATACCCAGCTCACCTGTTCAAAGCCTGCCAAATCGCTCGTAATGCGCGGTACTGCTGTACTCACAATGGTTCCTTCCATCGCAGCAAGGAATGTCGAGAGCATTAGGGCAATCATAATCTGAAGTCTCATCTCGATCTCCTCTCTCTATGTATGCGTGATCGCGAGCAGTGAAAAAGCATTGTTTAGTATATCACATGAGAGAACCATCTTTCTCCACTAACGAAAAACCTCGTCTTGTCAAATAACAAGCGAGGCATTGTTTTTCCGATCAGGGCATTCGATTGGCTGAGCGTTGTTTCACTGCTGCAAACACCTTCTGGTAATAATGCACTTCATGTGGTACAAAGTCAGCTTTGGCCGCAATCATCGTTGTATCTTTAGGTTCACCATTTTCCGTTAGCAAAAATCCATTCACCGTCATCTGCCCGATCTCGCCCGCAAACAACCGCTCTAGCTCATGCAGACTGACCCAAAACAGCCCTGTGACTTCTTCTTCTTGTACACGATACTCGCGTAAGGGTTGATCGCATTCATACAAAAATGTATGGCACATTTCCTTATCAATAATGGAGGGGGCAACCATTACATCACGAATCACGCCTAGCTTGTCCAATTCCTCAAAGCTCACGGACAAGCCCAACTCCTCCTCCAATTCCCGCACGCCGTCACATGGCTGTTCTGAAGCGAGAAGATGACCGGCAGAGGTAATGTCGAGCAGATCCGGACAAGTATCCTTTTGTGGATGTCTTTTTTGGAACAACATTTCGATCTGGTCATTTACTACGCGATAAATCCAGCAGTGAAAGGTTTGGTGCCACAGCCCCAACCGATGTACTTCGCTACGCGCTTCTACCCCGATGTGCCGCCCTGCTTCATCAAATATGTCTAGCTGCTCTTCCTGCATGTTTTCCACCCCATGACTTGTCTCTTGAGCATTTCTCTTCCCCAAGTTACATTCCCGGTCCAGAGCTTGAATTCCTTTCTATTGACGAAAGAAGGGACAGCGACAAACGCCATCCCTTCTATCATCGTTAGTTGATCGATACTTCATCCAGCATCAAGTAGCCAACTGGGCTCAGCCAGAAGCCATTTACATTCTTGGATGTAACCGCCACATGGTCAATCGTGCGGATTGGAAGGATCGGTACTTCCTTCAGCTCGATTTCTTGCAGCTTTGCATAAATTTCATTGCGTTTTTGCGGATCTTTTTCGCGACGTCCTTCTTCAATCAGCTTGTCTACCTCTGGATTGTTGTAGAACGCCATGTTACCTGCGCTGCCTTTCGATGTGCTGTGGAAAACATTGTACTGGTTGTAGTCACCATCCCCTGTTGCATTGCCCCAACCCCCGATGAACATCGCATGCTCACCATTGTCTGTGTGCTCCAGGTAGGCACCGTATTCCATTACTTTGATCTCCAAATCAATGCCGATGCCTTTCAACTGTGACTGGATGACTTCAGCTACGTTCATGCGCTCTTTACGATCATCTGTCACAATGGACGTCTTGAAGCCGTTCGGGTAACCTGCTTCTGCGAGCAGTGCTTTTGCTGCATTGACATCATACGAGTAATCCTGGAGATTCGGGTTGAAGCCGATTACTTTTGGCGACATAGAGGAAACAGCTTGTGTTCCTACATTGTTGTATACTCCTTGTACAATGGCTTGCTTTTCGATAGCATGCGCGACAGCTTGACGTACACGTACATCATCAAATGGCTTCTTCTGTACGTTAAAGCCGATATAATCCACACCCAAGCCTTCTGCACGCACCATGTTCATCCCAGGAGATGCCTGTGCACGCTCTACTTCCGTTACAGGAAGCTGGTCGCCAATGTGCGCTTCGCCTGCTTCAATCATGGCTACACGGGTCGTATCTTCTGGAACGACCTTATACAATACTTCATCTACCTTTGGTTTTTCACCCCAGTAGGTATCATTTTTCGTGAGCTTCATATCTTGACCCGGTGCCCACGATGTAAATTTGAAAGGACCGGTTCCCACAGGCTGCTTCGCCAATGTATCGGAATGCTCGGCGATCGCTTTCGGGCTGATGATGCTTCCTTCTGAGCTAGCCAAGATGGAGAGCAGCGGTGCAAACGGATACTCCAGCACGAAATGTACAGTCTTGTCATCCACGATCTTGATTTCTTTGATCATGGAAAAGTTGGATGCACGCGGTGATGCAACCTTTGGATCGAGTACACGTTCGAACGTCTTTTTCACAGCGTCTGCTGTAAAAGGTGTACCATCGTGGAACGTAACGCCCTCACGGAGCTTAAACTCCCATGTCAAGTCATCGAGCTGTTTCCATTCAGTAGCGAGTGTAGGCTTGTACTCGCCGTTTTTATCGCGAGAAACCAAGCTCTCATAGACTTTTCCGTACACATAGTTTGCCGAAGGAATATTGGAGATGAAATGCGGGTCCAAATTGTTGGCGTCTGCTTTGCGGGCTACAATCAGGGTTCCCCCTTCTTTCGGAGCCTCTGCAGTAGTATTATTCGTCGAACCGGATTGCTCGGAGCTCGCACCACCACATCCAGTCAACGCAACACTAACCGTCAATGTCAGAGCCAACAAGGAACCGACCATGCGTGTTTTCTTCATTTGTGTCTACCCCCTGTAGAATACTGTCGAAAATTCTGAATGTATTTCTTATTTGCATTATACGGTAGATTTTCAACCGAACCTTTCAGCATCTTTACATCAATTTATAATATTTTTACTTTTATTTAATTTCACGCAGATGAAAAAGTACGAAAATACACTTGATACCGTAGCTTCGGTGGAGAAGCGTGTTTCCAGTCTTCGCTTCGGCCTACACCACGCAAAGGGTGAGGACTGTCCGCTCCGGAGGCGCTATGACTGGAAACACGCTTCTTTGACGTTGCTTTTGTCTATTTTTCGATCTGTTTGATAGGTGATAATGGAAAATTTTAGAAGGTATTTCATCGTTGTACTTGGCTGATATGTTCCAATGAATAGATTTGAAATGAAAGTCAGTATGGTCACGAAGCAATCTTTTCTCATCTTGAGACGGCTTTCGAAATACTTACAAAAGCTACGCCGGAAGAAGTGCATTTCCAGTCCAAGCGCCTCTGGAGCCCATCTCAGCGTAGGAATAAATGGCGGGGAATTTCAGCTTCATTCATGAGATACTTCTTCGAAACTGTCTACGTTTGAAGCGCTCCCGCCATTTATTCCGAAGCGGACAGTCAATCCCCCTTGCGGGGCGGAGGCCGAAGCGTAGACTGGAAATGCACTTCTTCCCCACTACAGACACTTTTAAACAAACAAAAAAATCCGACCTTCTTAAGAAGATCGGATCGTATTTCCTACTCTTTATTGTTTCTGCCAAACCATCTTGCCCGAGAAAACCACCGCTTCCTTCGGAGATTGTCTAGCCACAGCCTCGGCGGAGCATTTGGCACAGACGAAAACCGCATTTGCCTCATCTCCGACTTTCGGCCAAACCTGATTGCCAGCTTGATCCAGTGGAGTCACGCCACCTGTAACGAATCCCAGCGCACGCGATAGAGATCGCTCATCGATCCAACGAAACCGTTCAGCCAGACGGTTTGCTTTTTGCAGCATATCTCCGGTTCCAAATGGGTCCCAATGATCAGTAATGTTGTCATTGCCCAAACCAACATGGACGCCTTTGGCATGAAGCAACGGAATCGGGATGGTCGGCATATCAATAGGAACAGCCGACATGATAACGATTTGCTGCTCGGCGAAAAGCTCCGCGACCTCTTCTGCCACAGCAGTCGGTACCTCTCCTAGCCCGTAAGCATGGCTGACAGTGACTCGACCTTGCCAACCCGCATCCTTTGTCATCACAGCCAATTTTTTCATAATATAAACGCCCAAATGACCAGGCTCGTGCAAGTGAATGTCCACATCCGCATTCGCTTCCACCGCTATGTCCATCATCGTATCAAGTGATTTCTCGATATCATCGTCAAATGTGGCAGGATCGACACCACCTACGAGGCCAGCTCCATGCTTCATTGCCTCACGAACGAGGGAAACAGAATCACTGCGCAACAAGCCATGTTGGGGAAACGCGACAATTTCCCAGGAAAGTTTTTCACGGTAAGTTGCCAATGCTTCCAATGTGGCTTCCAGATTTTTCAACCCAATGACCGGGTCAATGTTGCAATGCGTCCGCACGTGAGTAGCGCCGTGCGATTGCACTAACTCCAACAGCTTTTCTGCACGCTCACGGGCGACGGGAAGTTGGTGAGGCAACAGTTCCTGCTCTTGCTCGATTCGAAAAAAACGATTGGGAGCAGGAAGAACAGCTTGCCACGGACCTCCATAAAATGTTTTGTCCAAATGAATGTGCATTTCCCGGAAAGAAGGCAGCATCAGTAGGCCTTGTGCATCCCACACAGAAACCCCATCAGGTATATCTGACAAAGCAGGTACGATTTTCTCAACGCGACCGTCCGTGAGCAAGACGTGGAAAAGATCCGTCTTTGTGCCCGTCACGATGCCATTCGTCTCTGAATAACCACATTCCAGACTCGCATTTTTGATCCATAGGCTTTCTTTCATGCTCCGTCTCCCATCCTTTTCTCTCTAAATGTTTGCGCTATTCAATCGTAATGCCGTTGATCATCATATACCCTGAAGGGCTGATCCAGAAGCCTTTGATGTTTTTGCTGATTGCAGCGACATGTTCAAGATTGCGGATCGGGACGATTGGTGCTTCTTGCTTTTCAATCTCCAACGCCTTTGCATAGATTTGCTTTCGTTTTTCCGTATCCTGCTCGCGACGCCCCTCTTCGATGAACTTGTCCACTTCTTTATTCACGTAGAACGTTGTGTTACCGCCTTTGCCCAAAGAACTGGAGTGGAACAGATTGTACTGGTTATAGTCAGCGTCTCCAGTGGCATTGCCCCATCCGCTGATGAACAGCTCTGTTTCACCGTTGTCTTCTGCATCCAAATAGGCTCCATACTCAAGTACTTTCACCTCTACTTCAATGCCGATTCCCTTTAACTGGGACTGAATTACTTCCGCAGCATTAATCCGTTCCTTGCGATCGCCTGTCCACAGGGTTGTCTTGAAGCCGTCCGGATAGCCCGCTTCTTTCAACAGGGCCTTGGCCTTGTTCGGATCAAACTCGTATCCTTTTAACGCCCCATCGTATCCAAGAACCTTCGGACTCATTGCGGAATTCGCTTTCGTTCCTACATCGTTGTACACACCTTTGATGATCGCATCAGTCTCAATCGCATAGTTGATCGCCTGGCGAACACGGATGTCGTCAAACGGTTTTTTCTTGGTATTGAACCCGATAAAATCTGTCCCCAAGCCCTCTGTCCGGTACAAACTCATTTGAGGGGAATTACTGACGCGGTCAATTTCTGTCACCGGCAATGGTTCAGCGATGTGCGCCTCTCCCGTCTCTACCATGGCTACGCGCGTCGTGTCCTCTGGTACGACTTTGAAGACAGCCTTCTTGAATTTCACCCTCTCTCCCCAGTAGTTGTCATTTTTCACGAGTACGATCTCTTGGCCAGGTGTCCACGATTCAAATACGAACGGCCCTGTGCCGACGGGATGTTTGCTCAGGTCCTTGCCGTATTGCTCTATTGCTTTTGGACTGATGATGCTTCCTTCGTGGTTGGCGAGGATCGACAGCAATGGGGAATACGGGTAGGCTAGCTTGAATTGCACGGTGTAATCATCCACTACTTTTATTTCCGAAAGCATCTTAAACTGAGACGCACGTGGAGAGGCGACCTTTTCATCGAGGACGCGTGCGAATGTTGCTTTCACCGCTTCGGCGTTAAACGGCGTACCATCGTGGAAGTTGACCCCCTGACGCAGCTTGAACTCCCAGGTGACATCGTCCAACTGCTTCCATTCCGTGGCTAGCATCGGCTTGAACGCCATGTTATCATCTCGCTGGACAAGACCCTCGTACACTTTGTGATGGACCACACTCGCTGCATTGATCGCTGAAATAAAGTGCGGATCTAGATTGTTTGCGTCAGACTGCCGTGCAATCACCAGCGTCTGATCTGTTGCCGGAGCTTCCTTCGCAGTCGGAGCCCCTGCCGTACCTTGCTCTGTACCCGATGAACAGCCTGTAAGCACGAGGCCAACGCTCAGGATACCTGCCAGCATTGAACCTAGCCTCTTTTGTTTTTTCACTAGACACGCCCCCATTTTAATCTTTCCTTGTATAATCAATCAGCATAGCTCGTTCCCAATGGGCGAAGCTATGCTGATCATAAAGCACTTTTTGCTGAAATTATGGCAAAGTTACAGCATCGATCTCAATGTGTCCTGCTGGACTGATCCAAACTCCTTCTACGCCTTTTTGAATCGCTGCGAGGTTTTCTGAGAAGCGGTACGGTACCATTGCCGCTTCGTCCATTTCGATTTGCTGTGCTTTTTCATAGATTTGCTTCCGTTTTTCTTCGTCTTTCTCTTTGCGGCCCTCATCGATCAGCTTGTCCACTTCCGGATTGCTGTAGAAAGCATGGTTACCGGCTGCCCCTTGCGACTTCGTGTGGAACAGATTGTATTGGTTGTAGTCTGCATCGCCTGTGGCATTTCCCCAACCGCTGAGGAACAATTCCGTTTCGCCTTTGTTGGCTGCTTCAATATAAGCACCGAACTCTAGCACTTTCACTTCCAAATCGATATTGATTTGTTTCAGCTGTTGCTGCAGCACCTCTGCCAGGCTTACTCGTGCCTTGTTATCATTTAAGTAAATCGTTGCTTTGAAGCCGTTCGCGTATCCAGCTTCCGCCAACAACTTTTTGGATTTTTCCAGATCGTAAGGCAAGTCTTTTACATTCGGGCTGTAACCAACCATAGACGGGGTAATGGAGGAATGAGCGACCGTCCCTACATCGTTGTACACCCCTTGAATGATGGTTTTCTTATCAATCGCATGTGCAATTGCTTGACGAACGCGTACATCATCGAATGGCTTCTTCGAGTTGTTAATCCCGATATGATCGCTAGCGAAAGCAGGGTAACGACCAAGTGTCATACTCGGAGAATTTTTCACCCGATCGACTTCTGTCACTGGCAACTGCTCAGCTACATTCGCTTCTCCTGTCTCGACCATCGCAAGTCTGGTCGTATCCTCTGGAACGGTCTTGAAGACGACTTTGTCCAGCTTCGGTTTATCGCCCCAATAGCTATCATTTTTCACCAGGACGACTTCTTGACCAGGTGTCCATGATTCGAATTTATAAGGCCCTGTTCCCGTTGGATGCTTGGTCAATTCTTTTCCATACTGTTCAATCGCTTTTGGTGACAAAATTCCTCCCTCTGCACTGGCGAGCACGGACAGGAGCGGTGCGTATGGATAGTGCAGGATGAATTGAACCGTTGTATCGTCCACGACCTTTACTTCTTTGATGGCTTCAAACAAATTAGCGCGGTTAGAGCCTACAGCCGGGTCTTGAACACGTGCAATCGTCTTTTTCACAGCTTCCGCATTGAATGGCGTGCCATCGTGGAATGTCACACCAGAGCGAAGCTTGAATTCCCATGTCACATCATCGAGCTGCTTCCATTCAGAAGCGAGTGAACCTACATATTTGCTTTCTTTGTCCATCCGAACAAGACCCTCGTATACCTTGTGATGAATGATGGCGGCGGAATTGATTTGCGTTAGAAAATGTGGGTCGAGGTTGTTCGCATCAGACAAGCGGGCGATGACGAGTGTCCCGCCTTCTTTGCCAGCAGGTGTTGAAGAGTTGGTTTGCCCCGAAGAATTGGTACTCCCTCCTGCTTCAGGTGCTTGTGAGCAGCCTGCCAACGCAGTAGAAACCGCAACGGTCATGGCAAGCAGCGTCTGGAAAAAGCGCGTCTTTTTCATGTAGTGATCCCCCTCTTTTTGCGCCAGATGTACTTGAATATTTTGACCATTCGCGCATATTTCATTTTACCCACTATTCTGGCATTGTATTTTCACTCTCTTTACTTGTATTTTCACTTTCTTTACTCTTTTTTTCACTTTTTCTACTTTTATGCGAATCATGCAATAAAAATAGACTTGGAGTATATGTTGCTGTAGTGGTGGGGAGGAAACAGGAAAAAACGCTCAGATTCTAGGGCCACCCCTTGGGGGATTGACTGCACGACTCCATGCAAAAAGCGAAACCGCGTCCAAAGTGGTATCTTCAAGGATGTGTATCAGAGGTGGACGCTTAAGAGCGTGTTTCGCTTTTTGCATTCCGTCTCGGTCGGTGTCCCTAAGATCTTCGCTTATTTCTCCTGTTTCCTCTACGAGCTTTCCGTGCTTAAACGGGTTTTTAAACAATTAAAGATTGAAGAAGATCATCAGTTACGCCAGAGAAGAATATTTCCAGACGTAGCGACTTGTGGAGTCCTACCAAGCGGAGAAGGGATTTGCGGGCAAAAGAAACGCAACCGTGCCCGCGCGACGAAGCGGCTACCACTTTTGCGTTTCCCCGCAAATCCCTTCGGAGCGGACAGTCTTAGCCCCCAGCAGGACGGAGCCTGGAGCCTAGACTGGAAATGTTCTTCTTCCCACCGCAGCCACAATACTGGCTTCGTCAAGATTTTTGGTGAAGCCTTCGTACCCAAAGAGCAAAAGTCTTCCATGTCGATATGAATTTTTATAAATTCTTATCTACTAAAAAAAGACCCTCTCCATTTGGTGGAGAAGGTCTCTAGCTCCTGCTATTGAATCGTGACTTGGCTCACATCAATGTACCCTGATGGACTGATGTACACACCTTGTACATTCTTTGCAATGGCTGCGAGGTTTTCACTGCTGCGGAATGGCAGCAACGGCACCTCCTCCATCTCGATTTGCTGCGCCTCTGCGTAGATTTCCTTGCGCTTTTCTGGATCTTTTTCCTTACGACCCGCTTCAATCAGCGCATCGACTTTTGGATTATTGTAGAAGGAATGGTTGCCTGGCACACCTGCTGACGTGCTGTGGAAGAGGTTGTACTGGTTGTAATCTGCATCTCCAGTGGCATTGCCCCAGCCACTAATGAACATTTGCGCTTCCCCTTTTGCCGCCAATTCCAGATACGCTCCGAATTCCATCACTTGAATCTGCAAGTCGATGCCGATTCCCTTCAGCTGGGATTGCAGCACTTCTGCCACATTGATCCGTGCCTTGTTGTCATTGAGATAGATGGTTGCCTTGAATCCGTTGGCGTAGCCTGCCTCAGTGAGCAATTGCTTCGCTTTGTTCAAATCGTATTCCGGCGTTTTAATATTCGGGCTGTAGCCGATGACTTTTGGCCCTAATGACGAAATGGCTACCTTTCCGACATTGTTATAAACCCCTTTAATAATCGCTTCCTTATCGATCGCATGGGCAATGGCCTGACGGACGCGAACATCGTCAAAAGGCTTCTGCTTGACGTTCATCCCGATATGGTCAACCGCGAATGATTCAAACCGGCCTAAAGACATGCTCTGCGAGTTCTGTACCCTTTCCAGTTCAGTGACCGGTAGCTGTTCTGCGACATGAGCTTCACCTGTCTCCACCATGGCTACACGTGTCGCATCCTCAGGAATGGTCTTGAAAACGACTTTTTCCAGTTTCGGTTGGTTGCCCCAATACTTCTCGTTTTTCACCAAGACGATTTCTTGTCCAGGCGTCCATGATTCAAAGGTGAATGGTCCCGTCCCAACTGGTTTCTTGGACAACTCTTTGCCGAATTCCTTAATCGCCTTTGGACTAATGATGCCACCCTCGGCACTCGCCAGTACGGACAAGAGCCCTGCGAACGGATAATGTAAAATAATCTCTACCTTCAGCGGGTCAATGACCTTCACCTCTTTAATCATGCCAAACATGTTTGCTTTGGGAGTCGGATTGTCTTTGTCCAAAATGCGGTCGATCGTCTTTTTCACCGCTTCTGCATGAAAAGGCTCCCCATCGTGGAAGGTAACACCGTCACGCAGTGTGAACTCCCAGGTGACATCATCCTTTTGTTTCCATTCCTTTGCCAAAAGAGGTTTGTACTCGCTATTCCGATCCAACATGACCAGACCTTCATAGATCTTGTGCTGCGTCACTGCCATGGAATTAATCTGGGTACTGAAATGCGGGTCCAAATTATTCGCATCGGACAAGCGCGCAATAATCAAGGTACCGCCTCCACCTGCTGCGGCCGATGAAGAAGCGGGGCTAGACGAAGCTTGATTGGAGTTGGACGCGGAATTCGTCCCACTGGATGTCTGACTGCCCCCACAGCCTGCCAAGACTGTGGAAACCAAGACAGACAGGGCGAGAATGGATCCTAGCATGTGCTTCTTCTTCACTGTGAATGCCCCCTTGTTCTGGATGATAGAATGAAAAGAAAATAGCATGACTAAATATTACTAATTTTCTTACTATTAATCTTTTCATTATCTTTACCTTTCTTTTCATTTTCTTTACTATGTCGTTTTTGAATGTTCAAAATAACTCTATTGGAGCTACCTACCATAGTGGAGGAAAAGAAAAAGCACAGTTCTCTTCGACACTGACACGCTAGCAAGGGGGAATCACTGGACGTCTCCACTTCAAAAAGGGACCGTCGAGCCAAAGCCACCCTACGGGGGGAAGTTTCTCGAGGAAGAAGTGTTCGACAAGCGTTGTCTCCTTTTTGAAGTTCCGACTGGGTAGGCGTTGTCAAGGTCTGCGAGCCCTGTGCTTTTTCTTCTCACCAGCTTTGGCGTTTATCGGTAGCTTTTAAATCTAAAGAAAAAACCATCCCTCAAAAAGAGATGGCCGTGCATGAAAGACCAATTACACTTCAACATCTTTGTCCCACCGTCTTTCCAGATCTCTCACGGTTGAACTTTTCTCGACATCCTGTTCATTCTTGTAAGTCCCCAGCATGACGTCAAAAACCGGGCTGGTAACACCATACCAATAATGTTCATTTTTGAAGTGATGCCATAGATGGAGCTTTTTCATCCAACGCCCCCATGGAGATATGGGTTGAACCGGACGATGAGCGATATAATGCATCCATTCGTAAAATAGCAGAAATCCAATCACGCCTGTAACAAAGGCATTGGACGCAGTCATGTCGGAAGTAAGCAGATAACAAATGGCTCCGGTTCCTGCAATGAGCGGCAAGCTGTACCAAACGGGCAAGAATAGCAGGTGCAAGTTGTTCGGATCGGCGTGATGATCATAATGTAAACGCTTTAACATTTGGAGAAAAAATGGATTTCGAGGCGGTTTGAGGTGAAAGAGAAATCGATGAATCAAGTATTCACTTGCCGCATATCCAATCATCCCAGCCACGAGTGCCACCCATGTTTTCAACACGTACCATTCAGAAAGAGTGAAAGTCAAACTAATCAGGAATAGAATGCTCATGATGAGGATATCCGGAAACGTAAAGAATTCCTTCAGAAACTTTGCCTTCATCAGAACGCCCTCCTCTTGTGTTCCTTCACTTGTCTTGTTCCAACACGGTTCGGTTTCTCCACAGCTCCAAACTTTTTTCCATTGCCTTTCTGGCTACACGCTCTGCTTCGATGTAATCTCCTTGCAAAGAGACTTTCAAAAGCTGATGGTAATAGTGCCAAGATGCCTCGCGGTGTTCCGGGATGGAAAAATACTTTCGCGCCATTTTTAGATAAAAAGAATCAAAACTGTTTACAATCAGTAAATAGATAGGATTTGGGGAAAGCCTCGTCAGATTTTTCTGCAGCTCCCAGTCAAACGCTGCATAAAAATCGGCATCAGGTTTCAGTTGATCGAGATTCGCAAGCAATGCGACCACCTTCGGCTGATGAGCAGCAACCGCGTTACGAATGTAAACAGGAGCCAACGATATCCGCAGTTCCAGCAAGTACGAAATAAACTCATCCGTAACATCGTCGTGGTTTTGTATGATATGGACAAGGGTCATGATATTGCCTTGATGCCAATAATCGTTGACAATTGCCGGATGTCCTTTCCGCACAGTGATCCAGCCATCTCTTTCCAAGCGTTGCAGTGCTTCTCTTACGGTTGGCCTGCCTACCCCGTAGTACTCTGCCAACTCCCGTTCGGGCCGCAGCGTACTTCCTGCAGGATACTCGCGGGTCAAAATTGCTTTGATTAATTTTTTCTCAATTTGATCCGACGACCGTTCTTTCTTTCCCCCTTTTTTCTCCATTGTCATGATCGCCTCCCTGCGTTGCTGGTCCTATAACAAATATTTGTGGTATTACCACAAAAGGTAATATTTTACACAACTCCTGTCAAGAGGTGAAATACTTGGACTTACCAGTACCCACGCGAAATTGAGTGATCCTTCTCCAGCTCAAAAAAGGCATAGCCCTCTCCCGAAAAAGAGAAGGCTATGCCTCTTATGCTGCTGGCGTGACTATTCTGTCACTTTTACCGACCAGCCAAACTTGTCTTCACGCTCACCGTACTGGATTCCTGTCATCTCGTCGTACAGTTTCATCGTCAATTCCCCTGTTTTTTCACCGTTAATGATCATCTGATGCCCGTTCCAGTTCAGATCACCGACCGGGGAAATAACAGCCGCTGTTCCGGTGCCGAATGCTTCTTCCAGCTCACCATTGACGTAAGCAGTATGCAGGTCTTCCATGGAAATCCGCTTCTCTACGACTGGAATTCCCCAGTCCTTGAGCAATTGGATGGTCGAATCTCTCGTGATCCCCTCCAGAATGCTTCCGTTCAATGCTGGGGTCCACACTTCCCCTTTTACCTTGAAGAACACATTCATACTGCCTACTTCTTCAATATATTTGTTCTCTACGCCATCGAGCCACAGCACTTGCTCATAGCCTTTTTCTTTCGCTTCCACTTGTGCTTTCAGACCGCCTGCGTAGTTACCTGCCACTTTTGCGTTTCCTGTTCCGCCTCTTACCGCACGAACGTAGTTGTTTTCTACATAAATTTTCACGGGCTGCATGCCACCCGCATAGTACGCTCCAACCGGAGAGAGCACGATTACCAATTTGTACGTATGCGAAGCGCGCACACCAAAGCATGGCTCTGTCGCAATTACGAAGGGACGAATGTAGAGAGACTGTCCGCTTTCGGTTGGAATCCATTCTTTATCTACTGCCACCAGCTGTTTCAATGCCTCGACCATGAATTCCTCGTCGATCAACGGCATACTCATACGCTCAAGCGAACGGTTCATACGCTTGAAGTTTAGATCAGGACGGAACAAGCTAACCTTGCCCTCTTGGTTGCGATAAGCTTTCAAACCCTCAAAGACAGCTTGCCCATAATGGAACACCATTGCTGCCGGATCCAATGTCAGCGAAGAGTAAGGGACGATTTGTGGATCATGCCATCCTTTACCTTCTGTATAATCCATGGTGAACATATGATCGGTAAAATGAACACCGAACCCCAACTTGTCAGAAGCTGGTTTCTCTTTTTTCTGTTCTGTCCGGGTAATTGTTAACTGACACTCCATCTTCTACATCTCCCTTAGTATGAAAACCACGATTTGAAACTTCCTATATATACAAAATAGCAACAATTTTGCATGATTTCCAGCGTAAGTTTCTCCTGCCTCTACATTTTATGGTTATTTAGCGAAAACTTCGCAATCATTTCGTGATCAATTTTTTTCTTCATAGGCAGGATGACGGGAATAGGTATCCCGAAAAGAATGGATAGAGACAGAATGAGGAGGGATATGTATGACCACGCACCATGGCCTGCACGGAAAAATTGCCATAGTAACAGGAGCCAGCCGCCTTCAAGGGATTGGGGCTGCAATCTGTAAAATGCTTGCCTCACACGGAGCCGATATATTCCATACGTACTGGACCGCCTATGACCATTCCATGGCGCATGGGTTTCATAAGGATGAACCCGCCATCTTGCAGGAAGAGATCAGACGCTACGGGGTCAGATGTGCGGGAATCGAGGTCGACCTGTCTCAGTCTGATGCCTATAAGGAGGTGCTCGACGCAGCTACAGCACAACTTGGTGAGCCAAGCATCCTCGTCAACAACGCTTGCTACTCGACAAATGACGGTTACGAGGCGCTGAATATAGGCAGTTTGGACGCACATTATGCCATCAATGTCCGGGCAACGACGATGCTCAGTGTGGAATTTGCACGTCGCTTCTCCCAACAACGCGGAGGCCGAATCATCAACATGACATCTGGTCAGTCCAAAGGCCCGATGGTTGGTGAGATCGCGTATGCGGCAACAAAAGGAGCCGTGGATGCCCTGACGACGACACTTGCTGCCGAAGTAGCTACGCGAGGGATTACGGTCAACGCTGTAAATCCTGGGCCCACCGATTCAGGCTGGATGAACGACGAAATCAAGCATTACCTTTTGCAGCAATTTCCATTCGGACGGATTGGACAGCCCGAGGATGCAGCACGTCTTGTCGCCTTTTTGGCAAGTGACGAAGCGGAGTGGATTACCGGACAGATTATGCATTCCGAAGGCGGGTTCATCCGGTAAGTGAAAAAAGCACAATCCGCCGTTTCTAGCAGATTGTGCTTCTTCTTTTTGTACAGGCTATGGTTTGCTCACGATTGGAAAAGAAGGCTTGAACAGCTCTTTTTCGCCCAGCTGTTGATAGTCGCGCTCGACGTAACCCAGACGCATTTTGTCAAAGTAACGCTGTCCCTTCGCTTTGATCTCTTCCAGATCAACTCCTGGCAGGAGACGGTCTTTCATTACGGTGCGTCCAGCAATAATGGAGAGCTTTACATCACGCCCCGAGCCACACGTGATGATCGTGCGGATTGGATCATCAACCGCCCCCATGTGGAAACCGTCCAGATCGATGGCAATGATATCTGCTTTTGCCCCCGGCGCCAATCGTCCCAGATCATCTCTTCCAAGGAAACGTGCTCCGCCCAATGTCGCTGCGCGGTAAATATCCGCGTAGCTGGAATCCGCGACATCGCCTTCCACCAAACGGGACAGCATGCTGGCTGTGCGAATGTTTTGGATGAAGTCAGGCGGGAACGTATCAGTTCCAATCGCGATGTTGACACCACGACGCTTGTAACGGGCAAACGATTCGAGTGCCTCGCCGTGGCGACCGACTACGAGCGGACAGTGAATCACAGTCGTACCTGTCTCTTGGAGGATCGCCAAATCGTCTCCCTCTCCGAATTTCGCCTTACTAAAGCCTGGAATGAAATGTGCGTGCGGAATTGCCGTTTTCTTTCCGAGGAAGCCGATCTCATTCAGGAACTGAATCGGTGATTTGTTGTGACGACGATGGATTTCCGTATATTCGTAGAGACCTTGCGCAGCATGCAGACGAATCGGACATCCGAGCTCCTCACTGTAACGCTTTGTGTTGATCAGGTTCTCTACAGACTGAGTCTCGATTCGCTCTGGTGCCAGCATTCCACGGATGAGTCCGTTATGAGCCCCATCGAAATCTTTGACAAATTGTACAGCCCGCTCCAGACCTGCTTGTCCTTCCGATTCGTTCCACAGTACTTCAATCTCTCCATTAGCCTTCACGACACGCATACCAGACTGGTAGCTCGGCCCCATGTACATACGTAATCCCAAGCGCCCTGCATGATCGGCTGCCGCTGCCAGCTCCTCATACGTTTCCGCCCAGCGCTTGTAGAAGACAGATGTAATCGGCATCGCTGTCGTTACCCCATTAAGAATCAATTGACTGTAGGCGTAAAGGGATTTGAATGCCTCTTCCTCAGGGGTCATTACCTCATGGTAGCCTTTGCGGTAGTAGTCTTCTGACCAAAGCATATTTTTGTTTCGAGCAGAAGCTTGCTCCAAATGTACGATATCGTGATCAATATCACCCAACGCATTCAGGTCAATGAAGCCCGGACTGATTACTGCATTGCCCGCATCGATCACTTCATCTACCTGGCCATCAAAATCGTGCCCCACATAAACAATGGTGTCATTCTCGTAAACGACTTCCCCATCTTTGATAATCACATGATCTTCGCCGTCAAAACCGATGACATATTTTGCGGTTATTTTCTTTTTCATGACGATCCTCCCTATCTTTCTCGTTCCGGCTTCTTCACTCCATTGCATCCTTCGTTATTATAGGAAATATTCTGTAAAATTTGTTTCAAAACCTTTACATGTATTTGCACAATCTTTACTCCTTTTGGAAAACAGGCAAGATTCCACACAATACGTAAAGATCATGCAAAAACTTGTAAAGAAGATGAACAACCTTGTTCGAAATATTCACTACAATTAATGAAGACAACTAGACTGGACTCTCATCCACTATTTGCAAGATAGAGAAAGGGCTGATTTCTAGTGATGCAAGCTTTTTGGTTAACCAACGTTCGTCTCGATAAAGGTTTTGAAACAGGAGAAGACGGCGTCTTTCACACACTCTCGGAAATCTGTCATTTGAAGATCGAAGACGGCAAAATCGCAGAGATCGTATCGGCGAACGAACCACTCGACACCACTTTACCGCAAGAAGATGCAAAAGGTTTATTGGCCCTCCCCTCTTTTGTTGAAAAGCATAATCATCTGGATAAAACGTATGCGGGCGCAACCTGGAAATCTTGCCTTCCTCCGAAAAAACTGATCGATCGCTTGGAGTTCGAAGCAAAAGAAATGCCGCTGATGACAGGGACGACCAAAGAGCGCGCACAAGCGATGCTCCAGCTCCATATCAAAGGCGGTGCCACACATGTACGCACACACGTCAACATCGATCCATACATTGGCCTGAAAAACCTGGAGGGTGTGCGTGCAGCCTTGGAAGAGTACAGTGATCGCCTGACGTATGAAATTGTCGCTTTCCCGCAGCAGGGGCTCCTGCGCACACAAGCAAGCTCCTTGATGAGACAAGCAATGAAGGAAGGCGCTACACTGGTTGGGGGCTTGGACCCGGCTGGGATCGATAATGAGTTGGAAGGCTCCTTGCGTGAAATGATGGACATTGCAGTGGAAGCAGATGCGGATGTCGATATTCATCTGCATGATCCGGGGACACTCGGCTTTTATACGATCAAAAGACTGCTCGATCTGACCGAGGAAGCAGGCTGGCAGAACCGTATGGCCATCAGTCATGCCTTTGCGCTCGGAGATGTGTCCATTGAGGAAAGCTCGGACATGGCCGATCGATTGTCCAAGCTGGGAACGATGATCATGACAACCGTTCCGATTAATCGGGCAATGCCACCTGTTCCGATGCTTCATGCCAAAGGCGTACATGTCGCACTTGGCTATGATGGGTTCTACGATTCATGGTCGCCATATGGAACAGGCGATATGCTCGATAAGCTAAACCGTCTCGTCGAGCGCTACCGTTGGGTCGATGAGAAATCATTGGTGCAATCCTTGTACTTCATCACCGGAGGAAAAACAACGCTCGATAAAGATGGCAACCGTGCATGGCCGAAGGTTGGGGACGTGGCAAGCATCGTGTTTGCAGAAAGCTCCTGCTCAGCGGAAGCGATTGCGAGAAAATCTCGTCGGGCTGCTGTTATGTTTAAAGGGAAAATTGTGCATGGTGCTTTGGAGAGAATGGGAGAAACAAAGTAGCCAGATAGACCACGGAGGCTTCGCTGATTTTTCAGTGAAGTCTTTATTTTTTTGTCAAAATCGAGCCTTTGGTGGTGGGGAGAAAAAAGAAGAATTCGGTTGGTATCCCAAAGACTTTCGCTTATTTCTTCTTTTTTCTCCTACCAGCTTGGGTGTTTGTTCGGGCTTAAAAGCTTGAGCTATCGAACCCGTCATGTTGTAACCAAGCCTTTGTTAAGAGCTTTACACCAAGCTGAATTTCATCAGTTGATAAATTACTGAAACCAAGTTTAATAATCGGTTCTTCCGTTTTGTTTTTAATGAAGAAGAGTGAAGTCGGATAAACTTTAACTCCCTGAAGAGAAGCTTGTTGAATGAGCCATTCTTCTGAGCGTTCCAGGTGTACTTTGACCAGTACGTACAAACCAGACTGCTCGCCAATGATTGAAATATGGTGCGTGAAATGCTTCCTTAATTCACAAACGAAGTGCTGCATTTTTCGTTTATAAACAAGACGCATGCGTTTAATATGCCGATTCCATTCCCCTTCTTCCATAAATTTCGCCATGGCGAATTGGCTAAGGAGTGAAGTGGTGCTCTCGAAATGTGCGAATTGATTTTTATAACAGCTGATCAGTGGCTGTGGCAACACCATATAGCTTAAACGAATCCCTGGCAGAAAGCATTTCGAGAAATTCCCGAGATAAATCACTCTCGTTGAATCGATGGAAGCGAGAGCCGGAAATGGTTGTTGGGTATAGCGATATTCACTATCATAATCGTCTTCGATAATATACCCTTGCCTATTTTTTGCCCAATGGATGAGTGCATGCCTTTGTTGAATGGGCATACTGACCCCATATGGACTGTGATGCGACGGCGCTACATAAATCAATCGTGATTTCCTATGTTCCAGGTGTGAAAAATCAGCACCTGTCTCATAAACAGGTAACGTTTCCAGTGTAAAACGATTTAATTGAAAAGCTTTTCTAGCGCCATCATAACCAGGGTCTTCCACAATCACGCTGGAAAAATCATGTTTCAGGACCAGACCGAGATACACAAGCATTTGTTGGGTACTACTGCCGATAATGATGGCATCTGGTTCTGTTCTCACCCCACGAGATTGGAGTAAATACGCTGCGATTTGCTCACGTAGACTCCATTCACCAAAAGGTTCCCCGTACCGAAAGCTGTCCTTTTCCGTTAATACTTGATTCGAGATCCTCCGCCATGTTTTTAAAGGGAAATGCAATTGATCGACGACGTCTGCGCGAAAATCAATGCGAACAGATGGTACCGGCTCTGTTTGCTTGTGAGTAGAAGAACTGCGGGCCTCTTGAAATAAAACGGGCTCTAACTCATTTACAAAATACCCTTTTCGTCCCTCTCCACGAATGTACCCTTCCGCAACGAGTTGTTCATACGCCATTAATGTTGTATTGCGGCTTACATGTAAGGAATCTGCAAGCTGACGAATAGAGGGCAATGGCTCATCCGCCTTAATATCGCCTTGTTCAATAAATGATTTAAATTTGTCGTAGATTTGTTTGTATTTAGGAGAGTTATCCTTGAATGTAAAAATGGTATTTTTCATTAGCACCTCTCCTGACATGTACATTTTTTTGTTATTGTATCTTTTTTTATGTCAGTTTGTATCATACTCTTGGTTCAAATACAAGTTGAAAGGGTGGTTCCTATGTACGTTCCTAAGCAATATCGTATGGAACATGATGAGGCCGTTCAGATGATGAAGTCTAATCCGTTTGCCCTATTGATTACAGTTGATGAACACCGCCCGTTGGCTACGCATATCCCGTTGGAAATTCGTGAAGAGGAAGGGAAAATCTATGCAACTGGGCACATTGCATACGGAAACATGCAGAAGAAAACGTTGGATAACAATAGAGATGTTTTGCTGATTTTTCAAGGACCGCACGCTTACATTTCCTCAAGCTGGTATGAGAGTGAACAGGTTCCCACATGGGACTATCTCGCTGTACATGCGTATGGGACAGCACGTATCCTCACGAAGGATGAATTGAAGTCGGCTTTGGATAAAATGCTGACACACTATGAATCTCACCGGGAAAATGGCCGACTCTGGGGGACCTTTCATCCTGAATTGCTTGAGAGAGAAATGAAAGGAATCGTTGGTTTTGAGATTGAAATCACCTCGATTCAAGCGGCAGCCAAAATGAGTCAAAATCGCAACAACACCGATTATCAATCGATTGTGGCAGAGCTTGAAAAATCAAATGATCAAGAGGAAATTCAGGTTGCTCAGTGGATGCGTGAGCAACGAAAAGAGTTATTTAAATGATCAGCCTATAGATACAACAAGGAGTTGCTTCTTATGGAGTTTTCAACTATTTGGCTATTTGTCATTGCCGCTTCTACATTGTTAATCATACCTGGACCAGCTGTGTTTTATATTATGGCAAGAAGTATCGATCAAGGGAAGAAAGCTGGTCTGGTATCAGTTCTAGGAGTGTCTCTTGGTGGTTCTGTTCACGTTTTAGCTGGGGCAATTGGCGTTTCTGCGATCCTTATGACATCAGCAACAGCCTTTCATATCGTGAAGTACCTGGGTGCTACTTATCTAATCTATCTGGGGTGTAAGACATTATTTTCTAAAGCTGATAGCACTACTTCTGACATTCCAAAAGCCCCTCGCAAAAAATTACGAAAGATTTTTTACGAATCAGCGCTTGTAGAGGTAATGAATCCCAAGACAGCACTCTTCTTTTTAGCCTTCTTTCCGCAATTCATATCACCTACTGCCGGGTCAGTCACCGCTCAATTTTTGCTTTTAGGAACGATATTTATTATCCTTGCTTTTGTTAGCGATGGTCTGTATGCCTTTCTCGCAGCAAGTATGAGAAAGCGGATTGTGGGTAGTAGGGCGAGTTCAAAGGTAATGAATCGGATCACTGGTTATTTATATATTGCTCTCGGGATTTTCTCTGCCTTTGCGAGCCCCTCCAAAACATAATTAGTGAAAGGAAACGGAGAGATAGGTTATGTCGAAATTTCTCATTGAAGATGATTTCTGGTCGTTATTTCCCCATGCAAAAATAGGCATCGTGATTTGCCAGGGGATTGATAATTCACGTAGAGACGTTGAAAAATACGAGAAGCTGCTGCAGGAGGCGGAGAAAGAAGCACATAAATTTTTTACTCTGGAGGAATTCAGCAGTAACCCTGTCATTTCCGTTTGGCGAGAAGCTTTTCAGAAATTCAAGACGAAGAAAGGGGCAAGGTGCTCCATTGAAGCTTTATTAAAAAGAGTGAAAAATGGCAATCCGATCGGAACCATAAACCCGCTTGTTGACATCTATAATTCCATTTCACTGCGATATGGACTTCCGTGTGGCGGAGAAGATATCGACACTTTTGTAGGCGATATTCGGCTAACGCAAGCAAATGGCAACGAACCCTTTATCCCATTGGGACAGGATGAAAATGCTTCGCCTTATGAAGGGGAAATTGTTTATAAAGACGATGTCGGTGCCATATGCAGATGCTGGAATTGGCGTGAAGCTCAGAGGACGATGCTAACAGAACATACGAAAAATGCATTCCTCTGTATTGAATTAGTAGATGAAACAAGAATCGATGAATTCCATATGGCACTAAAAGAATTGTCTGATTTCGTGCCACATCATCTAGGTGGTATGGTGAAGATGGAAGTGCTGGATATCTATAATAAGGAAATGACAATCTTTGATTAAGCTCAAACGGCAGCCATATGCACTGGCTGCCGTACTTACTGTCTTAGAACATTCCATTCTCATTGGGAGAATCAGCAGGTATGGGCTGGCCTACATCCCACAATTCGACGATTTGGTCGTTATGAAAACGGAAGATATGGACCACAGCTCCCCCAAGATCCTCTTGGTTTTGCTTTACATGGGAATGGACAGCAACGATATCCCCCTCTTCGATGGCACGTTTCACTTCGAGAATCTTATGCGGATTCTTTGCGGCGTTCTCTTCCATTGCGAGCATGAGAGAATGAGCATCGCCACGGAAAAAGGGATTATGGTGGCGGAAATTCGGACTAGTGTATCTTTGGTATGCTTCCCGCACCTTCCCCGACGCTACCAGTTGCAAAAACGACACCGCATTCTCTTTAAGAGAAGTCATCATAACAAATCATCCTTTCTTTATTAAGATACCCGTTCGTACAACACGTCTATCTATGCCCAACTTTTTTCATGTTGTAACGTTATCGCAATAAACTCCGTCATGGCTGGAGAAACCCATTTGTTTTTGTGATAAACGACTTGCGCAAAAATAGTAGGAAAGCTGCTGTCACAGGGAATGATCTTTACCTTTCTCTGCTCAATTTCCTCTTTTACAGTCATTAACGGCAAACAAGTGATACCTAGCCCACTCCTTACACATCGTTTGATTGCCTCAATGCTCCACAGTTCCATCATTTGAGAAAAGGCAAGCCCTCGTTCTTCTAGGTATTTTTCAAACATAGCACGATAAACTTTCATACTGCCGTACCATGATTCACAAACGGCCATGCTTTTTTCCATGTGTGCAACGATACTGATCGGGTGCGCGGCTTTATTATTGTGGGTCATATTTGGGGCGGCATTTCAAAAAGTTTTTGCCAAATACGATAAGCAAATCAATATGGGCAAGTGTTTGTTCCTCCTCTATTCTGTCATTACCATTTTCTAAAGGAAACCGCTCATCTTGCCTACTTCCGAGGTATAATAGTTCAAAGCAAAGGGGGCGGGAAACTGTGGAGTGGTTAATCGGTCTGGCCTGCAGCGCTGGGATTGCAGGGGCGGCTTATGTAAAACGGTCGCTGTCTGGTTCCGGCTTTTTGGCGGCGGTGATACTGGGCACCGTGATGTACGCACTCGGAAGCCTTATCTGGT
The DNA here is from genome assembly GCF_021270385.1 of Brevibacillus sp. AF8. Classification (NCBI taxonomy): domain Bacteria; kingdom Bacillati; phylum Bacillota; class Bacilli; order Caryophanales; family Paenibacillaceae; genus Brevibacillus; species Brevibacillus sp. AF8. The sequence continues at coordinate 44,139 of NZ_JAGQDN010000004.1, forward strand.
TCGGCTCCCTCATCGCATTTTTTGTCTCGTCCACTTTATTATCCAAGTGGAAAAAGCATAAAAAGGAAGAGGCCGAGAGCGGTTATGAGAAAACGGGGAGACGCGATGCTGGCCAGGTGCTCGCAAACGGAGGGCTCGGATTACTGTTATGTGTAGCAAATTGGGTGTGGTCGCATCCGCTTTGGTGGTACGCGTTCCTCGGCGTGATGGCAGCGGTCACAGCCGATACATGGGCAACAGAAATCGGCGGCCTGAGCCGGAAGCCTCCGCGATCAATCAAAACGGGGCAGTGTGTTCCGCCTGGCACTTCCGGCGGCGTTTCTAGCCTGGGAATGGGTGCATCGCTTGCCGGTGGACTATTTATCGGCGGTGCAGCGTGGTTGCTGCTTGCGGTAACCGATCAACCCGCGCCGGATGTGATCACACCTGCCCTTAGACTGGCAGCTTGGATCGGCATAGCAGGACTGGCTGGCGTAATAGGGTCACTGATTGATTCGTGGATCGGTGCGACTTGGCAGCAAATGTACCGTTGCACAGCTTGCGGTCGTGAAATCGAGCAAGCTCGTCACTGTGGCACGCCAGCCGTACGAATCCGCGGTCGCACTGGTTGGAACAACGATGCGGTCAATCTCGCTGGTTCGCTTGCAGGTGGTGCTTTCGCCGTCTTAATGGCGTTGGCATTCGGCTTATCGTTTGACCTATAAAAAAACGGAAAGACTTCGTATCACCAAACGATACTGAGTTTTTCCGTTTTCTTTATTTTGAGGCACAAGTCTCGGCGATTTTGGTCACTTTCTTCGCGTTCTGCACCATTTTTGAGACGCACGCCCAAAGGATGAAGCCGACTAGGAGAAAGCCGACATTCATACTGATGACGCCTCCCCATCCGTATGCGGACCAAAACAATCCCCCAAGTGTTCCTCCTACACTTGAACCCGTGTAGTAGAAAAATAAATACAAAGAAGAGGCCTGTGCTTTGTTCTGTAAAGCAAGCTGTCCTACCCAACTGCTTGCAACCGCATGCGCTCCAAAAAATCCAAAAGTAAAAAATCCAAGTCCTGCTATCTTCATCATGAGATTCGCTTCCCACGTCAAACAGACGCCGATCAATGCGAGAAACAAGCTTGTGAATAACAGATTTTGCTTACCGTGACGATCTATTAATTTTCCTGTCCAGACGGAGCTGAACATTCCGATGATCATAATTAAAAACGTCCAACTGATAAATGTTTGGCTGAGTGAATAGGGCTTTTCGAGCAATACATAAGCGATGTAATTGAACAACGCTACATTACTCCCTAATAGTATAAAGCCGATGACAAATAAACAAATGAGACTTGGAGCCTTTAGATGGTCTACTAAAGACAGACCTAACTTTCTCATTACGAATGGGCGTGCCTTAAAATTTTGTGACGGTGGTAAGGTGTTCCAAAAAATCAGTGTGGCAGCCAAACTGATGAGACCAATCCCCCCTATTGCGATCTGCCAGCCGAAGTAGTCACTCACCATACCTGAGAAAACCCTGCCAAACACAGCCCCAATGGAATTCCCGCATATATAGAGACCCATAGCCGCTCCCAGACTTTTGGATTCGATTTCTTCTCCAAGATAGGCCATTGCGATGGAGGGCAAACCCGCCAATGAAATCCCTTCAATCGTTCGCAATACCAGGAGAACATGAAAATTCGAACTGAATGCTGTGAGAATACAAAACACAGACGAAGCGAGCATGGAAACGATCATAATTGGCTTGCGTCCCCATACTTCAGACAGCGAACCAAGAACGAGCATACTGACGGCAAGAACCATTGTTGTAATGGAGAGGGAAAGGCTTGCTGTCGTTGGGCTAACTGAAAATTCTTTTGAAAATTCCGGCATTAAGGGCTGTACGCAATAAAGAATCGCAAACGTATTGAAACCAGCGGCAAAAAAAGCAAAGCTGGTTTTGCGGAAGAGTGCTGTACCTTGTTGTATCATGCGATCACCATATCATTTCAGGATGATTATGGTTTCATGGTACCACCATTTATCTATGATGTATAATTCATTATAATCATGTTTTTCATGCATTTATGTAATGAAAACTCCAAACGGAAAGTGGTGCTTTCGAATGGAATGGCAACAGTTCGAATATTTTCAAACCCTGGCAAGAATCCAACACGTGACACAAGCGGCCGAAGCTCTCTCGATTTCCCAGTCTGCCCTCAGTCGTTCGATTGCCCGATTTGAGGATGAAATAGGCGTTCCTCTGTTTGACCGTCAAGGACGTTCGATTCGGCTCAATAAATATGGTCATCTCTTTTTAAAGCGAGTCGAAAATATGATGAAGGAATATCATGAGGGAAAACAAGAAATCATGGATTTACTTGATCCAGATAAGGGAGAGGTATCTCTTGGGTTTCTGCACACATTAAGTACCAGTCGTATCCCTGATTTACTGGCTTCTTTTCGCTCCCTCTACCCCAACATTCATTTTCGACTCGGACAAGGTCCCTCCCATACGCTTATGAATCAGTTGCAAGGAGGAGAGTTTGATCTTTGTCTACTTGCTCCTATGGATATGAAATCTCCCTTTGTATGGAAGCCGCTTTGGAATGAAGAACTTTTTGTGATTGTCCCGAAAGACCACAAATATGCAAATCGTACCTCGATTACGTTGGAAGAGATTGCGGATGAATCCTTTATCCATTTAAAAGAAGGATACTCCCTTCGGATCACTGTCGAGCAATTGTTTCAGGAAGCGGGAATTACACCTCCCATTACCTTTGAAGGAGAGGAAGCAGATACCGTTGCAGGACTGGTCGCTGCTGGACTGGGAATCTCCCTGTTGCCCAATTTAAAAGGAACGGACCAGAGTAAGATCACACAAATCCCTGTCAAAAGCCCGAAGTGCCAACGGACAATTGGAATTGCCTGGGTAGAAGGGAGATATTTATCACCTGCCACTGAAAAATTCAAACAATTTGTTATGGATCATGCCTGCGATTTTGAATAGGGATGAGCGAACCTACGACTCTCCCCGCTGCCCTGATTCCCGTCGCCAACTCATGAGTACCAAAGACAGCGCGATTGTCGTGAGGATAATGCCCAGCACTTGCAAACCCTCGGCGCTGAACTTATCTCCCATTACAATGCCGATCAATAATGAGGAGAGAATGGTTCCCAGGTATCTGGATGTTTGAAATAATCCGGATGCTACGCCTATGATTTCTTTTGGAGAGCTTTTGAACAAGGCTGCTTGCATGCCGACATTGTTTAACCCGTTGCTAATGCCGAATGCCGCTAACGCCACACACACACTGATCACATGTGAATCTTGCTTTAACGTCACGATCCACAATGACCCAAATGTCATCAGCATGGCGGATGTGAGCAATGCCGGCCGAGGTCCTGAGTGATCAATCCATCGTCCTGCTAGTGGAGATACCATGAGGGAGCATAAACCTAAGCTGAGCATGAGCATTCCTGTATGGAACTCGCTGACATGACGAACCATTTGCAGGTAGGATGGAAGGCCGAAAAAAAGCGAATAAAAAAGGACGTTAACGAGCATGAATTCGATATTGACCCACGTCATCGCAGGATACTTCGCGAATGTCCGCAGCGGAATAAACGGAGAAGTCGTTTTTAACTCATGTCGTACGAAAGCTACCAGTGTAACGAGGCCGATCCCTCCAACCAGGATATGCCACCATGAGACATGCCCCGATGATTTTGCGAAAAGCAATCCAACGAGCAGTGCAACCAGACCGACCGCGAAGAGCATGATCCCTGTTGCATCAATCAATTCCAACCATTTTCGAAAGGACATCTTATGTGCAACAGATGCTGCCGATCCATCCTTTGGAATCATCCTCCAGGCTAACAGGAAGCTCGCCACCACGAACGGAATATTAACGAGAAAGATCGCTGACCAATCCCAATAATGAAGCAATACCCCGCCAATAAAAGGTCCAATCGCAGCTGCTCCAGACAGGAATATGGACAGTACGGAAAGCGCAGTCGCTTGTTTCTCCGTAATATGGATTCGTACAATGGCGATTCCAACGGCAACCATCATGCTTGTTCCAATCGATTGCACAATTCGGAACACAATGAGCCACCCAAAGTTTGGAGATAATGGAGCCAATAAGGAAGCAACGAAAGATACGACAAGCCCGGTAAGGAATATCTTCTTGCGTCCGAACAAATCACTTGCCTTTCCCATGACAGGTTGAGCGATTGCACTCGCAATGTAGAACGAGAAAATCATCCACGAAACAACCGTGAAATCAAGACTGTACACATTTTGCAGCCTTGCAATCGCAACAGAAATCATCGAAGAATTTAACGGGTTCAACAATATCCCTAGTCCAACGGAAATCATCAACCACCTGTTGTGAGCCCCCATTTTCAGCCCTCCTTAAAGCGTTTTGATGATATCGTACTGGAAATCAAACATTTACTCCAACGTATTTCATGTTATGATTCCATTGATTCAAAGGAATGAATGGAGGAGCTAAATGGAACTTCTTCAACTGCAATACTTTCTTACCGTTGCTCGTATGGAGCATGTGACCGAAGCTGCACGAAGCCTGCATGTGACCCAATCGTCCCTTAGTAAAACGATTCAACGATTAGAGGAGGATCTGGGAGTCCCGCTATTTGATCGTACAGGGAGAAAGCTGCGTCTGAATGAGTTCGGAAGCAAATTCCTCTGTCGGGTGGAAAGAGCTCTGTTTGAATTGGAACAAGGGAAACTGGAGCTTCGCGACCTATCCAACCCGGAGCATGGTACTCTTGAATTAGCCGTAACTACTGCGAGCACGCTGCCGAATATCCTTCGCGAGTTTCGGAAAAAGCGGCCCGATATCCAATTTCATGTACAAATGCTGACCACCCAGGAAATGGTTACGCTTCTTCATAGAGGAGAGGTCGATTTTTGCTTGTCCTCCCCTCCTGTACAAGACGATGACATCGAATGTCAAATCGTGTTCATTGACCCTATCCTCGTAGCTGTTCCAAGGGGACATCGACTGGCAGACCGAAGCATCGTATCTTTGACAGAGCTGAAGGATGAATCGTTTGTCGGTGTCAAGAAAGGGTACGGTACACGCGATCTCGTGGACGCTATATGCAAGTCGGTTGGATTCGCACCCACCTATGTGTATGAGGGAGATGAACCTGCAAGGCTGATCCAACTGGTGGAAGCAGAAATCGGCATAGCCTTCATACCAAGCACGGCAAGAGATTCTCGTGAACAAATCTCGTATCTAAGAGTCGAGAATCACGAATTGGTACGGGAAATCGCATTATTATGGCACAAGAGTCGGTACATTTCGCGCGCTGCCCAAGAATTCCGTGAGGTTGTTGTCGATTATTTTGAGGATGTATGCAAACTTGAGAGGTGATGAATCATGAAACTTCACGATTGTCCTACCTGTAATACCAACAGTCAAGAATGTATGATCGTCATCGAGAATGCGTTGCACCCTACAGCTGAGAGATTAACGTGCCGTATATGTTCCTGGAGCGGAAAGTGGTCGGACATGAAAGTGCGCGAGACCCCGGACGAACCAATCCCGGGCGTCGAACCGATTACCGACTATGGTGTGCTGCATTCAGATCAAATTCGACTTCGCTATACAGGGGGTTGTTGCCCACATTGTGGGGGAGATGATCCTTTGTGCTGGTGCCATGCATTTTAGGTGCAGGCAAATGAACACAAAAACAGACACGTCACAATTGCGTGTCTGTTTTTGTTATAGATTTTCTTTTCGATCTTACAAAGCCCCAGAAACGACATTCCCGCGGAACATTACAGCTTGGCGCTTCGCTCGGCGTGCAACAGCTTCTGCTGCCGAGGATGCATGAACGAATACAATATCCGCTTCGTCGCCAACATTCGGCCATTGGCGGTTGCCCTCTTTATCCAGCGGCGTTTTCCCACCTGTAATGAAGCCCAGTGCTTGGGACAGGGAACGTTCGTCCTGCATGCGGAAGCGCTCAGCCAATCGGCCCGCTTTTTCCAAGCTGTCTCCTTGTCCAAATGGCGACCAGTGATCGGTAATACTGTCGTCTCCGAGAGAAACAGACACGCCTTTTTCATGCAGCAATGGAATCGGAATCGTCCCTCTGTTCACGGGTACAGTGGAAGTGATCGAAATGCCCAAGCCAGCGAGCATTTCTGCTACTTCCCCTGCTTCTTCCAGACTGATGTCAGCAAGGGAATTGGCATGGCTGATGGTAACGCGACCTTGCCACCCTGCATCTTCGGTCATTTTAGCAAGACGCTTGAATGTAAACACCCCGAGATGATCCGGGTCATGCAAATGAACGTCGATGGGTGCATTCGCTTCCACTGCCAGCTCAAAAATGGTAGCGAGCGATTTCTCGATGTTTTGATCCACGGTCGCCGGGTCTACACCGCCAACGTAGGTCGCACCCATCTTCAAGGCTTGGCGGATGTTCTCCACCTGGTTACTTCGCAGAAGACCTTGCTGCGGGAAGGCAACGACCTCGCACTGCAATCTGCCGCTGAAGGTTTCGAGTGCTGCCATCGTCGCTTCCAGGTTTTTGAGTCCGATGTACGGATCGATATTACAATGGGAGCGAATATGGGTGGAGCCTGCGGACAGCAGCAATTCCAGCATTTTTTCTGCGCGCTCTTGTGCTGTTGGCAGCAGCTTCGGCATGAGCTGGCTCTCTTCTTCCAGTCGACCCAAGATGTTTTTTACTGGCGTCACGGCTTTCCAAGGGCCGCCATAATACGTTTTATCGATGTGGATGTGCATATCCCTAAATGACGGCAGTGCCAACAGACCGCTGGCATCCTTCGTTGGCAGCTCGGTTTGTGGAGCGGCTCCACTCACGATCTGCGCAATTCGTCCGTCTTCGATTAATAGATGCGCCACTTCAGTATCTGTAGCAACCACCTTGTCATTTTCTTTGTGGTATCCGCTCTCCAAGCGGACGTTGGTTATCCAATAGGCTGTAGACATCTATCCATGACATCCTTTCTATTTAAAAGTAGTACTACCACTCACCCGCTACCCGGTTGCCTTGGAAAAGCACGACCTTGCGCTTCGCACGTCTCGCAACTGCTTCTGCTGAACATGTCGCTTCGACCGCCATCAGGCTCGCCTCATCTCCAGCCAATGGCCACAGGCGATTCCCGGTGTCATCGAGAGTGATCCGCCCTTCTGTCACAAAGCCGAGTGCTACGCCTAACGATCTTTCATCCGTCAAGCGGAAGCGTTCAGCCAGTCGTCCTGCTTTTTCCAACAAGTCTCCGCTGCCAAAGGGTGTCCAATTGTCTGTCAGGCTATCGTTGCCGAGCATGACGGCAACCCCTTCTTGATGCAGCAACGGAATCGGAATGGTCGGGCGATTGATTGGCACGGTCGATGCAATAGAAATGCCAAGCGAGGCGAGGCGTTGTGCCAGCTCTTTAGCTTCCTCCTGAGAAACATCGCCCAATCCCATCGCGTGACTAATCGTGACACGGCCCTGCCAGCCTGCCTCTTCCGTCAGAGCAGCGAGGCGCTTCATCGTAAACACGCCGAGATGCCCCGGATCATGCAAATGCATGTCAATGTCGGCATCTGCTTCGACTGCCAGCTCTAGCATCGTTTGCAGGGAACGCTCGATGTCGCCGTCTACTCCACCCGGATCGACGCCGCCTACATGAGTAGCGCCTTGACGCAGTGCCTCACGTACCATGTCGCGCGCTTGTGTACGCAGCATCCCATAATGCGGGAAAGCAACAATTTCGTGGGAGACACGGTCTGCATACGTCTCAAACGCACTTTTCATTCCTTCCAAAAACCCAAGACCAACCTGTGGGTCCACATGACAATGCGTTCTTACATGTGTCACTCCTGTTTCCACCAGCAGCGAGAGAATATTTTCTGCTCCTGTCTGTGCCTGCTTGAGATACATCGGCAACAGCCCTCTGTCCTCAGCGTGGCGTTCGAACAAGTTTTTTACGGGAGTTGTTGCCTTCCATGGGCCGCCGTAATACGTTTTTTCCAGATGAATGTGCTTCTCGGCCATAGACGGCAAGATCAGTAAGCCTTTCGCGTCCTTTTTAGGCAGCCCATCCTCCAAAATTTCACTGGAAGGGACAATGCGTGTAATTTTTCCATGCTCAATAAGCAAATCGCACAGCTCTGTCCGCGTTCCACTGATCACGCCTTCTTCCCACTCATACCCGATTTCCAGTCGAGCGTTGACGATCCAATAAGGAGAAGATTTCACCGGCTTTTCCCCCCTCTTAAACGTTCACTTCTTCCACTTGCCCAGAAGCGAGCTTGCCTTTGAAGAATACAGCGTGTCGATCTGCACGGCGCGCAATCGCTTCTGCCGAGCAGGTCGCATCCACGAGGATCAGGCTAGCGTCTTCCCCTTGTGCAGGCCATAGCTGTGTTCCGTTGGCATCCAGCGTCGTTTTGCCACCTGTGATAAAACGCAGAGATTGAGACAGAGACAGCTCGTCCAGCCAACGATTGCGTTCTGCCAGTCGCCAGAGGCGTTCCAGCACATCACCATTTCCGTATGGCTGCCACGTGTCAAAAATGTTGTCGCAGCCGACCGCAACGTCTACGCCATTTTGGTGCAGTAGCTGTACAGGTGGGATCACGCGGCTAAATGGCACACTGGTGATAATCGTAATGCCTGCTTCCCGCAGGATCGTCGCCATCTCTTCTGCTTCTTGCACTGGGATGTCTCCGAGCGCAAACGCATGGCTGACTGCTACGCGGCCTTGCCAGCCAGCATCCACGGTCATTGCTGCCAGTCGCTTCATTGTGTAGGTTCCCAAATGTCCCGGGTCATGCAAATGCAAGTCCACACCTGCGTTTGCTTCTACCGCCAGCTCCATCATTTGGTGCAAGGATTCTTCTATATCGCCATCCACATTAGCTGGGTCCACGCCCCCGACATGAGTCGCACCTTGGCGCAATGCCTCACGCAAGAGTGCTTTTGCGTCTGTACGCAACAAGCCATGCTGCGGGAATGCCACGATCTCGTGGGTGACTCGATCCGCGTAGGTTGCTAATGCTGCTTTTACTGATTCTAAATTGGAGATTCCCACTTCCGGGTAAATGTCCACATGTGTACGCACATGTGTCGAGCCATAGGACAAGAGGATCTCCAGCAGATTCTCCGCACGCTCTTGTGTAGTTGTCGGCAATCCCGGCAGTGTGCGCTTTTCAATTTCGCAGCGTTCAATGATATTGGACACAGGAATAACAGCCCGCCATGGTTCTCCCTGAAGCGTCTTGTCCAAATGAACATGCTTCTCTACGAAAGATGGGAGTGCCAATAAGCCTTTTGCATCCTTTTGCAAAATACCGTCTGTAAGCTTCTCTGTCGCTGGTGCAATACGCGCGAATTTTCCGTCTTTAACCAAAATGTGAAACAAGGATGCCTCTGTCCCCGTGACGACACCATTTTCCCGACGGTAGCCCGTCTCCAAACGAACATTGGTCAACCAATAGGTAACGCCCATCCATTATCCACCCTCTCTTTGTCTCTCTCCATTCCTTTCTCCCCCATTATCTAGGAAGCGGAAAGACTTGATTTGCACAATCTTTACGTCTATTTTCACTATTTTTACGACTTGTTCAAATTGCCTTTACTTCGTACATTTTTCTGATAACTTTGACGTAAGCAAAGGAGGGGTTACACCATGAAGGTTGAGATCGCACCAACCAATCAAGCTCTTCCGCCGAAAGCAGCGGCTGCACGCCCTAGCAGATGGCGGACTTTTTACAGGAAACTACGAAAAAACAAACTCGCCATGGTAGGCGGCTGTATCGTGATTTTTTACATCGCGATTGCCCTGTTGGCACCATTTATCGCTCCCCATGATCCATATGAGATTGACTTGGTTAACAAGTTGAAGCCACCATCTTCTGAACACTGGATGGGTACCGATGACAAAGGTCGGGATGTACTGAGCCGTCTTTTATACGGGACACAGCTCTCGATGTCCGTCGGATTTGTTGCCGTCTTTATTGGTGCATTTTTCGGAATTATTCTCGGCTTATTATCCGGTTACTACGGGGGCTGGGTAGATACAGTCATCTCCCGTATCATCGATGTCCTGCTCGCCTTCCCGGGAATCCTGCTATCTCTAGCCATTGTCAGTGCCTTAGGGCCAAGTCTCTTTAACGTGATGATCGCCGTTGGTATCTTCTCGATTCCTGTATTTGCACGGATCGTCCGCGGCTCAACCTTGACCGTGAAAAAACTGGAGTACATCGATGCGATCCGCTCACTCGGTGCCAATGACTTCACGATTATCTTTAGACACATTTTCCCAAACATTTTGTCTCCTATTATTGTACAGGCAACGATGCGCCTCGCTACTGCGATTCTTTCCGCGGCTGGCCTTTCGTTCCTCGGACTGGGAGCACAGCCTCCTCTGCCGGAGTGGGGCGCCATGCTCAGTAACGGACGCGACTTCTTGTTTACCGCTCCGCATCTGGCCATGTTCCCTGGTTTCGCTATTGCAACTCTTGTTCTCGGCTTCAACATCTTTGGGGACGGCCTCAGGGACGCTCTCGATCCACGAATGAAACAATAGGAGGGAATGCTACATGATTGTTTACATTACCCGTCGCCTGCTGCAGATGATTCCCGTCCTGCTCGGTGTTATTCTTGTCGTCTTTTTGATCATGCAAATGGTTCCTGGCGACCCGGCTGTATTGCTTGCTGGTGAAGGCGCTTCTGCAGAAACGATTGCGAAAATGCGTACACAGCTCGGCTTGGATCAGCCGATTATGGTTCAATACGCGCAGTATGTTGTCAATGTGTTCCAAGGCGATCTAGGGACATCACTTCGCTCCAATCTCCCCGTGTGGGATGAGATTATGGCACGCTTGCCTGCTACCATCGAGCTCGCCGTTGCCAGTATTTTTGTAACGGTTGTCCTCGGGATGATCGCAGGGATCATCTCTGCTACCAAGCAATACTCTGCTGCTGATATTACGATCATGGTTATTGCCTTGCTCGGTGTATCCTTGCCAAGCTTTTGGCTCGGCTTGAGCTTGATCTACACGTTCTCCGTCAAGTTGCAACTCTTCCCGGTCGCAGGCTGGGGCACCTGGAAGCACATGGTTTTGCCAGCGATCACACTCGGTACTGCCGGAGCCGCCATCGTTGCTCGTATGACTCGCTCCAGTATGCTTGACGTCGTGCGTCAAGACTACATCCGCACAGCGAAAGCAAAGGGCTTGCGTGAAACAGTCATCATTTACAAGCATGCTTTGAAAAACGCGCTGATCCCGATTATTACCGTCGTGGGCTTGCAGTTCGGTTTCCTTTTGGGTGGTACGGTTCTCGTAGAATCTGTATTTGCCATCAACGGCTTGGGCCGTCTGATCGTCGATGCGATCCGCATGCGTGATTTGCCTGTCGTACAAGGCGGCGTACTGATCGCTTCCATTATCTTCGTGTTCGTGAACCTGCTTGTCGATGTATTGTATCGCTACTTTAATAAACGAATTGATCTGAACTAAGGAGGGATCACCATGCCGGAACAACAAGATATCATCCTAGACGTTCGCAATCTGCAAACGCATTTTTTCACAGAAGATGGCGTCAGTAAAGCAGTGGACGGCGTTGATTTCTCTCTAAATAGAGGAGAGACACTGGGTCTGGTAGGAGAATCAGGCTGTGGAAAAAGTATCACTTCCCTCTCGATCCTGCGTTTGATTGCCAGTCCTCCGGGAAAAATTGTAGGAGGAGAAATCCTTTTCAAAGGGCAAGATCTGACGAAAAAATCGGAAGCAGACATGCGCGCAATCCGCGGCAACGAGATTTCGATGATTTTCCAAGAGCCAATGACCTCGCTGAATCCGGTTTATTCGGTTGGGGAGCAAATTGCGGAGGTATTGCGCCTGCACCAAAACATGGGACGGAAGGAAGCATGGGACAAGGCAGTAGACATGCTGCGTCTGGTCGGTATTCCTTCCCCGGAAAAACGCGCGACTCAAGAGCCGCATGAATTGTCTGGGGGTATGCGTCAACGGGTCATGATCGCGATGGCTCTCGCCTGCCGCCCGGAAATTTTGATCGCGGATGAACCGACGACCGCTTTGGACGTTACCATTCAGGCTCAGATTCTCGAGCTGATGAAAAAGCTGCAAGTCGAAATGGGCATGAGTATTATCATGATTACCCACGATCTAGGCGTTGTTGCTGAAACATGCGATCGCGTTGCGGTCATGTACGCAGGAAAAGTGGTGGAGTACACGACTGCACAAAACCTGTTCGCGAATCCACGCCATCCCTATACAGTAGGGCTGATGAACTCCCTCCCCCGTCTGGATGAGGATGTAGAAGAGCTGCAAGCGATTAAAGGAAATGTACCAAGTCCGTTCAACATGCCAGTTGGATGCCGCTTCGCTCCACGCTGCCCGCATGCAACAGAGCTGTGCCATACGAAGCTTCCAGAGCTCTTGGAGTATGCAGACGGAAGCAAAGTACGCTGCTGGATGTATACGTCTGAGTGGGACGGCGACACCAAGACTGCTACGGAAGTGGGGGTATGATCATGATGACGACACAAGCGAATCCAACGAAAAAACCACTGCTGGAAGTAAAAAATCTCAAGCAGCACTTCCCGATCAAAGGCGGCATTTTAGGCCGTACCGTCAACCATGTAAAAGCCGTGGATGACATCAGCTTCACGATCCACGAAGGAGAAACACTGAGTATTGTAGGCGAATCCGGTTGTGGCAAATCCACTACCGGTCGTGCCATCCTCCGCCTGGATGAACCGACGAGCGGAACGGTACTATTCGAGGGACAAGATCTACTGGCGATGTCCAAGAAGCAAATGCGCGATATGCGCAAGCATTTGCAGGTTATTTTCCAGGATCCATTTGCTTCGCTCAACCCGCGCCAATCTGTATCCGCTATTCTCGGTGAAGCGTTGGCGATCCAAAATATCGTACCTGCCCATCAACGACGTGATCGCATTATCGAGCTGCTCGGCTATGTAGGCTTGCGTCCGGACCAAATTGACCGCTTCCCGCATGAGTTCAGCGGTGGACAACGCCAACGAATCGGGATTGCGCGTGCGCTCGCGATGCAGCCGAAGCTGATCATTTGTGACGAAGCCGTATCGGCACTCGATGTATCCATTCAGGCTCAAGTGTTGAATCTCCTGAAATCGTTGCAAAAGCAATTCAAGCTGACGTATTTGTTCATCTCCCATGACCTCGGCGTCGTTCGTCACATCTCGGATCGCGTCATGGTGATGTACCTCGGTAAAGTGGTAGAGATCGCGGATAAAAAGTCGCTGTTCGACAACCCGCAGCATCCTTACACGCAGGCACTTTTGTCTGCGATCCCCGTTCCGGATATTAACAAAAAGCAGGAGCGGATCATTTTGCGCGGAGATGTCCCTTCTCCCATCAATCCTCCTCAGGGCTGCCGCTTCCATACGCGTTGCCCGTATGCGATTGATCGTTGCAAAACAGAAGTACCTGGGCTGACGAGTTTGCACGACACGCACCAAGTCGCCTGCCACCTTGCCCAAGTCTAATTCATAGAGAGATTAAAATTTTCTAAAAACACAAGAGATCACGAAGCAGCATGATATGATGGTAACTGCAAAATCTATCTATACAGAAGGGATCTCATGATAAGCTTCGAAGGTTTCACATTACTCATTCTGCTGTTTATTTTGGCTCCTATCGTAGGAGCTATTGCTTTATTGTTTCTGTTTATTTTCGAGAAGCGGATTGATCTATTAGAAAACAAAAATCTAAAGATCGAGCTGGAAAAAGAGCTTCAGCAAGCGCTCTACAATCAATTGAATCAACAAATCCAGCCTCACTTCTTGTTTAATACGTTAAATGTCATTCTGAGTCTGGCGCGATTAAACCGAACGAAGGAACTGGTGAGAGCGCTCGAAGTCCTCTCCCAGTTTCTCAAATTCAAATACAAATCCACAGAGCCGTTGATTTCATTGGCGCGGGAGATTACGTACACGGAGCAATATTTGGAGATTCAAAAGCTGCGTTTCGGCGATCGGCTCCGGATTCAGCTAGATTGTGCAGATGATCTCTTGCAGGCATCCATACCGCCATTCGTCTTGCAAACGCTCGTGGAAAACGCATTTAAGCATGGATTGGAACGAAAAATGGGCGAAGCTATCATAGACATCCGCATAAGCCGACAAGATGACGATGTCCTGCTTACGGTCATCGACAACGGTTCTTCCGGACTTACAGCATTCCAGAATGAAAGTGAGATCGAAACCGAACAGCCACATGAGAAGAGCGGTCACGGGTTGGATAACATCCGCAGACGGCTCCACCTTTGTTTTGGTGATCATGCACATCTGGAGCTTGCTCCGATATCTGAGGGAGGAACTCTTGTGTCTGTCAGGTGGCCCTGTACGTATGAACAAATCGATCTGAGGTGAGAAGATGAACGTATTACTCGTGGATGACGAACCGTTGGAGCTGGACCAACTCGAGTATTTGATTCAGCCCATGTTCCCCTTGTGGAAATTCTACAAGGCCGCAGATGGCAGCAAGGCCATGGCGATCAGCCAGAAGGTTCCTCTTCATCTCGCCTTTCTGGACATTAATCTTCCGGGGAAATCCGGGCTGGTGCTTGGCGAGGAGCTGAGAGCCCAGCACAAAGACATCGAGCTCATCATTGTAACGGCATATCAAGATTTTCATTATGCCAAACAATCGATCCGCCTCGGTGTCGTGGATTACATCACGAAGCCCGTCATTGAGAGCGAGCTGGTCGACATTCTGAAAAAATATCAGAAGAGCCCTGCCCTCTCTGCTTACACCCGAATTATTTCTGATGCGATGAACATCATTCATCAAAAATTCGCGGAGAAGCTGAATTTGGCTGATCTTGCCGCAGAAGTCCATATCAATCCTACCTATTTGAGCCGCCGTTTTCATGAAGAAGTAGGCGTCTCATTCTCTGAGTATTTAATGCAGTACCGCATTCAAATGTCGAAGAAGTTCCTGATTGCTCATCCTGATTGGAGCATATCGACGGTTGCCGAGCGTACTGGCTTCAACAGCCAACACTATTTCAGCACCATTTTTCGCAAAGTAGTGGGGAAAACCCCGAAAGAATACCGGGACAAGGGGAATGTATCTTGACCTACTTATCGTTTCGCGAATACGTGGTAGGTGCAGCAAAGATCGGCATCGGGCTTGGGGTCGTCTCGATCCTCGCCCGCTGGGTGACCGGAAACACGATCTTCGGTTCACCGGAAGCACTCGTCAAATACGGAATATTTGGCGGGATCGGCTTCGCTTTGATGGGAGCATTTGCCCTCAGTATGTTTGGACTACTTGGGCGAAAGGTCCGGCGTGAGTTGTCAGAAGGGATGACCATCGGGGATTACATGCGGGACAAGCTGCATCCGTTTGGTTACTGGTTGATGATCATCATCCTTTTGATTACGACGATCGAAGCGATGTTCGTTCAGGGGATGGCTGGGGGCGTATTGCTCAACATCTTGTTTGGTTTACCGATCCCGCTCGGCTTGCTCTGTTTTTTCGGGTTTTGTGTGCTGTTTGCAGGCATCGGGGGAATCCGCTCGATCCATCGGTTTGCCATCGTGCAAATTGTCATTACGTTTGCAGCCATTATCCTGATTCCCGTCTACTTTTTCGTCGGAAAAGGTGTCGAGCACGTCTATAACGGACTGCGCCTGTACCATCCTTACCTTCTGGTGCTCAACAACAACGAGGGGCTTTTTTTTATCATTACCGGACTGTTGATCGGGTTTGGTCAAGTGTTTGTCGATCAGGCATCGTGGCAGCGGCTCTATATGATGGAAGAGAAAAAGATCGTCCCTACCTTTCTGGTGTCCGGGCTCATTTTTGCCACCGTACCCCTGGCGTTTTCCTCGCTGATCATCATCGTCCTTTTTACGGGCGGATTTGATGATATCTACTCGCTGTTGTTTGATCTCGTACGCAAGATTGACACGATGATCTTGCTTGTATTATTTGTCCTCTGTGCCTTTGGAGCAATCATGTCCGCTTTCGGTGCAGGTCTTCATTCCATGATCAGTCTGATGGTCAACAATGTGTATCAGCTGTTCCGCCCAGACGCTTCGGAATGGCAAAAAATCCGTTTAGGCTACATCCTTGCCATTGCCATCGGTGCTCTTTCGTATGGTTTGACGATCTACTTCAAGCCGACCTTGCTGGATTTACTGTTCTTCTTTGGCATTATGTATGCTTCGCTGTTTTTGCCTGTCGTCGTCATTGTTTTGACAAAGGGAAAAGCACCTACTTTCATTTTGATCAGCGCAGTAATGGGATTCGTCGCAGGCTATAGCAGCCGGATGTACGTCGATCCGATGATGGCAATCTGGATTGCCTCCTTATGTACAGCTCTGGTTTTAACGGCCTACTTGTCCATGACCTGGCTATGGAAACGGTACATCCGAACGCCGGATCACACTCGCTGACCCACAGGAAGGAACGAATCCTATGCTACGCTCCTACTTGCTGCTCATTTTTTGCGTAACTGCTTGGGGCAGCAATTTCGTCTTCGGGAAAATGCTCGTCGCCGAGTTTTCTCCGCTCTTTTTGTCAGCTATGCGTCTCTTGTTTATCGTGTTGTTTCTGCTCATCTGGTCCAGAGGACGTCTGAAAATGCCAAAGCTTTCTCGTACGGACTGGCTTTTGCTCGCGGTATTGGGAGTTGTCGGCGTATTTATTAACCAGTGGTCCTTCTACAAAGGGCTCGTTACAGCTGATCCGACCACCTCTGCCCTGATCCTGGCATTGACGCCGATTACTACCGCTCTCTTGGCTGCCTTATTCTTGAAAGAATCACTGACTGGTCGCATGGCAATCGGTTCGGTGATCGGTACATCAGGCGTTTTATTCGTCATTTATACAGGGGCAGAGCTGCATTTTGATGTCGGTATCCTCTGGATTGTATTGACGATGCTGACATTCGCTACCTCGATCATCCTCGTCAGGTTGTTGGGACATCGACTCCCTCCACTCGTCACGACGCTCGTATCCAATTTGATCGGCTTCGGATCGATGCTGCCTTTTGTCCTGATCAGCATCCCTACGGCTACGGTAAGCACCAGCCTTTCATCCTGGCTTCTCTTGTTTGTCACCGCTGTCGTTATGCACGGCATTGTGACCTTAATCTGGAACAGCCAACTACAGAAGGTAGGGGCTGCCAAAGCCGCGATGTTTGCCAATCTCGAACCATTTATCGCCATGCTTTTCGGCTTATTATTGCTGGCAAAGCCTGTAACAGCCGTACAGTTTTTCGGTGCGATTCTCATCATTGCAGGCGTGACCTTGACTACAACCTCCAAGGAGCCGCGTGAAAAGAAGAACCTCTCCTCACTCTCATCCTGAGCAAAGCAGTTCGCCGCACTTTTCATAGTAAAACAGTCGGAATTGTAGTTGAGAAGTACAATTTCATTGCTTTATACTGGGAGAAAGCGGGCGAGTCTGTACCGTTACATCGTGCTAAGAGGAGGGACAGTCCATGTCTACCGTAAAACTATCCCAGTGGGAAACGATGCTGTTAGAGGCAGCCCGTGCCCATGGATTCGTCGATGAAGAAATCATCCACAAGCTGAGAAAAGGTGACCCTGCGCCTTTTTCGGACGTGGAGGGCGGCAAGTACGATTACACCCATCTCTTTGAACTGTCCAAAAATGATCCCTCTACGCTGGAAGCTGCGATTCGCGAAGGCTACCAGATCAAGTTCACCACTTTTAACGGGATCAAATTTTTGCTGAACAAACGCTACAACATCCAAGCGGAGCGTGACTATCACGTTGAGGAAACAGCACTGCACCGCGTTCGCTTACGAGACGATGCATTGGCGTGGATGCGCAGGACAATCTCCCCTAACTGGCGAATTGTTGAACTAGAAAAGCTCGCAAACACCAAAGAAACGCTTGTCAGATTTGAACTGGCAGCATCGTAAATACAAAAGAGCACTTTCCTACGGGGAGAGTGCTCTTTTTTCGAAATGCGGGGTATTGGAAGGAGAATCATGATGACAACGACAACGCAAGCGTATATTCAACACATTCAAGCAATGTATCCAGAATTGACCATCACTTCCGCTTACTTTAATAAGATGGGCCAAAACAATGATGTGCTTATCGTCAATGACGCGTACGTGTTTCGCTTTCCGAAATACACCGCCGGAATCGAGCAACTGAAGATCGAAACGAGCATTTTACGCACAGTAAAACCATATCTCTCCCTGCCGATTCCGGCTCCGATCTTTTTGTCCTTTGCTGAGGAAATACCTGGGCGGGTGTTTGCCGGATATCCGCAACTCGAAGGTGAGCCTTTTACCCGAGAAGCTTTTCAAGCAGCCTCGCGTCAAAATTCCGTACCGACTGTCGCTGCCCAGCTGGCACAATTTCTTCATGAACTGCACCAGCTTCCCGTCACCGCCCTGCTCCCGGAGCTTATCCCTGGTGATTTTGACATGGCCAAGCAATTGACTGACCTGTATGAACAGATTGCTTCGAAGTTGTTCCCAGCCATGCGTGAGCAAGCCAAAAAAGATGTGGCAGAGCGCTTTGAAGCATACCTGGCAGACCCTGCTCACTTTGATTTTCAGCCTTGCCTGACTCACGGAGATTTTGGCACAGGGAATATCTTGTACTCCCCAGCAAAACAACGCATCACAGGCATTATCGACTTTGGCGGCTCTTGTGTAGGCGATCCTGCTTACGATCTCGCAGGACTCTGCGCGAGCTACGGGGAATCGTTCTTGCAGCATTTCACTCCGGTGTACCCCCAGCTTGAGCAGGTGATGACTAGGATGAGATTTTACCGCAGTACATTTGCCTTGGAGGAAGCGTTGTTCGGTTTGGAAAACGACGATGAGACAGCGTACCAAGCTGGCATGCGGGACTACCTCTAGCCTTTTACAGCACCCTGTGTGAGCCCTTCCACCAAGTACTTTTGGCAAAACGCAAACAACAGCATCGTCGGGATGACTGACAGCACCGTAGCCGCCGACATCGCTCCCCATTCGATATCGTATTTTTTGATGAAGGCATTCATCGCGACGGGAATCGTTTTGACTGGCTCTTCATCAATGAACAGAACCGCCATAATCAGCTCGTTCCAGCATTGAACGAAGGCGAAAATAAATGTGGCGGCAATTCCGGGGAGCATGATCGGGACGATGACGCGAAACAGGGCGCTCAATCGGGAACAGCCGTCCATCATCGCCGCTTCCTCCAGGGCATTGGGTATCCGTTGGAAAAAGCCGGACATGATGATCGTACAAAACGGAATGAGCATGACCGTGTAAATGAGCATCAACGAAAACAGGCTGTTTAAGATGTGCATCTTGGACATCATCATGTACAACGGCGCCATGCCTATGAACATCGGAATCATTTGGGTGACGAGAAATCCGAACATCACCTGACGCTTGCCTGTAAACGAAAAGCGGGCCAACACGTAACCGCCGAGCATCGAGATGAACACGACCATAGCCGAAGCGACCAAGGAAACGAGAAAGCTGTTCCAGATGTACACCTGAAAGTGGGAAATCTGAAAGATCTCCAAGTAGTTGATCAACGTCACCTGCTCCGGCCAATATTGAATCGGGAGCGAAAAGATTTCCTTTTGACCTTTGAGCGACGTAATGATAATCCAATACAGCGGGAAAATCGCAAACGCAAGAAACAAGGTCAAGACAATTGCTCTGCCAGTCCTCCACCCTAGATGTTCACGGTGCATTAGAAGTCCCCTCCCTTCTCTACTTTGGTCGCTTTCACGTAGAAGATGGTGAACAACATCAAAATCACTACGATGATGACACCCACAGCCGACGCTTGCCCGTAGTCTTGTCCAAAGATGACTTTATCGATCATGTAGGTAGCGAATATATGCGTGGAGCCTGCAGGAGCTCCATTCGTCATCGCGTAAATAATGTCCGGGAAATTGAGAATCCAAATGACCCGCAACAGGATCGTCACCAGCATCGTAGGCATGATATACGGCAGTGTCACCCGCCAAAATTGCTGAATCCGCCCCGCTCCATCCATCGCCGCCGCTTCGTATAGCTCCTCCGGGATCGATTGCAGGGCAGCCAGAATCATGATGGCAAAAAAGGCGACGCCATACCAAATGTTCGCGATAATGACCGCAGCCATCGCCCAAGTGCCATCCGCCAAAAAGGAGATCGGCGCATCGATCAGACCCGTTTTCAAGAGCAAATCGTTAATAACGCCAAACTGGGCATTGAACATCCATCGCCAAATCAGCCCAATCAGAAAGCCGGACATCGCCCACGGGAAAAAGACAAACGCCTGGTATATCCCTCTCCCGCGAAATTTTTTACGCATCAAGAGGGCCAGCATGAAGCCAAACAGCAATTGAAAGACAAGGGAGAAAAACACCCAGTAAAAGCTGTTCATGGCAACACGCGGAAAGTCCGGGCTTGTCAGTACGTTCACAAAGTTGTCCAGCCCGATGAACTGAATATTCATCAAATCAAAAAGCGTGTAGTTCTGAAAAGACATGATGATTCCACGCACGAGTGGATAATACGTAAAGACGGAAACAAACAAAATGGCGGGCAAGAGGCACAAAAATATAAAGCGACCTTCTTTGGAGATTCGGAACGATTTCTTCCCTTCCGGCACAACCTGCTTCGTCATCATGACGATGGGTTTTTGTGTGTCCAAGCTACCATCCCCCCACGTCTACTTTCGCTCGGCTTTTTCTTTTGTCCAGTATTGATCCCATTTTTTCAATAAGTCCTCTGCGGTGAGCTGATCGAGCAAAAAACTCTGAATATCTTTATCCGCCGTGCTTTGCCAAGCTCCCCAGCCTTTGTAGTCCACAGGACGTGAAACATCGAGGAACTTCGTCGGCTGTTGGCTCATCTCAATAAACGGCTGGAAGTAACCTGTCTTGTAAAATTCATCTTCTGCCGCACTTTTCACAACAGGAATGGTGGAAGTCTTTTTCGCAAAATGAGTGCTCTGTTCGGGATCAGAGAGGAATTCAATCAGCTTCCACGCCTCTTCCTTGTGCTTCGAGTACGAAGTCATTCCCCAGCCCGGTCCACCGACTACTTGTTGGGCAACACCCGAAGGACCAAGCGGAATCGGAGCAGTCGCCCACGTCCCTTCCTGCATCTTCTCCTTGGCTCCATCAATGACGTCAGGGTCTTGAATCAACATGGCAGTCGAACCCGCTACAAAGCCCTGTACCATCTCCTGAAAGCCCCAGCTCACAGAATCTTTTGGAGAGGCTTCCTTGTAAAGCTGTTTGTAATACTGCATGGCTTGCAATGATTGTGGCGTGGAGAAGAGCGTGCGTCCATCCTTCATGAAAAAGGCAGAGTCAGGGTCGACCTCTGTCCCGTTGTAGGCCCACATTGTGATCAGCGCGTAATCCCACCCGGTCGCTCCTCCCCGGAAGCTGTACCCGTAGCGGTTTTTGGCAGGGTCCGTCAGCTTTTTGGCTGCGACCAACAGCTCATCCCACGTCTTCGGCACTTCGACCCCTGCTTCCTTAAACCAATCTGTCCGATAATACAAAACGCGCTGGTACAGTCCATTCGGAATGTAATAAGGAGTTTTGTCCACCCAAGTGGCTCGACGTTTGGCGACGTCAGTCAGCTGATCGTAATTTTGCCATTTGTCTGTGTAGGGCTTCAAATTTTCAATAAAGCCGTTCATCGAAAACTGCTTGGCATTGAATTCGCGTACCTCTAGTACGTCCAGCTCTTCTTTTGCCATCAGCATCTGTGTGATCTTCTGATCTGCACCTTCAAATGGAGGTGAAATCAGATCGACTTTGATCCCCGGATTCTTCGCTTCAAACTGGGCTAGCATTTCTTTTAACAGCGCAGTTCGTTGTGGGCTAGTAATGCTCTCGACCATTTTTAGCGTGACGCCATTCGCATCTGACGGCGATGCTGAGTCAGAAGTGGCCGCCGGCTGACTACAGCCTACTAGCAATGCTGTCGCCATCGTTAATTGGAGCGCCACAGAAATCCAGGAACGAAATCCCATACACGAACCCCCTCATAATCTTTTTATTAGACAGTTCGTATTATATTAAATATTCTGAATTATAAGTTTTAATATCTTTACCCATTTTTTCGTTTTCTTTACTCTTTTTTCAATGAGGCTTCCCTGACACTCTTTATTTGACTAACGGGAACAAATACGTTAGTATCTTATATGCTATAGCATATAAACAAAGGGGTTTGGATTCTCTATGGAATTATTCAAGCTGACCGGATTTCTTCTTCACCGTACAGATATGAAAATGACGAACTATTTTAAGAAGAGGTTAAAGCAATTGGAGATCACGCCAGAGCAATGGGGCATTCTCAGTGTCATGGATGGAGAAAGAGCGATCACACAAAAGGAACTTTCGGACGCGATTGACCGCGATCAAACCACCGTCGTCAGAATGATTTACTCGCTTGAAAAAAAGGGAATCGTCATTCGCACTTTAAATGACGCGGATCGACGCTCACATAACTTGTTACTGAGTGACAAAGGGATGGAGCTAAAATCAAAGCTTCTACCCGTTGTTACCGACGCGCATAACCATGTAACACAAAACCTTACCGATGTAGAGATTGCGGAATTGCATGCTTTGCTCGACAAACTCTATCAAGTCGTAAAAGATGAATAAATAGAGGTCAGATACTTTCTCCACCAAATACATGCTATAGCATACACTTAGTTTGATAATGAATAACGAAAGTGAGGAAGCCATCATGATCCTAATCGTTTTGCAAGTCATTGTAGCGATCTTCTTTATGTTTACAGGTACAAAAATTATTTCCGGTAAAATGGCGAATGAATTCAACCGCTTTGGACTCCCGCCCATCTTTAACTTCTTAACTGGCTTTATCGAGATCATCAGTTCCATTGGCTTGATTATTGGAATATGGTTTTCGATCGCGGCATTATTATCTGGTTTGCTTTTAGGCGTGACCATGTTGGTAGCTGCCTTCATCCTACTTGTGATTGCTAGAGATCCTTTTCCGAAAGCAATACCGGCACTCGTTCTTTGCATTCTCTCCTTTTTAATCTCGACGTATCATTATTTAGCCTAGACAGGGGAATCCCAATTCAGTCATAACAGCGGCGAGTCGAAGACTTTATGATCATGTCTTCGGTCGCCGCTGCTTCATTTATGGAGTCAGCCTAGAACTTGTCTTCGCTCCTACAGAGCATTCTCAGCCCCATGAGAACCGCCCATGCTTGTTGCTGTTTTTTGAAAAAGAAGCGCAGGGGTTGTCCATTTTGTACATCGATCAGCGTATCGTGGCTACTGGCTCGTAACGCATACTCCATACCAGCTACCTCTGCTACAGGAGCATTATCTCGAAGGAAGAGTCGCAATCTTCCGCCTTCCCCTGACGTGTACGTCCCGACGAGTTTCTGTAGCTCTTCTCTCGTTGGCGTATAGAGCAGGGCTTCGTCTTCTTTGTGTGCAAGCGATAAACCAAGGGCAGCATTCACGGCAGCCAGCCAGACGTTTCGGATTGGCACGTTTTCCAGGTTGGAAAGAACAGTGACGACTAGCCCTTTTTCCGGAACGAAGCCAAAGTTCGACGACACTCCGGGCTGACCTCCCCCATGCTCCACTAGCGTTATTCCTGCATAACCGGGGGTTGTTTTGAGCGCATAGCCATACCAGGCATCTTTTGTCAGTCGATGAACCGGCTGCCACATGGCTCTAAGCAAGGCTCCATCTACTACCTGCTGCTCTTTATAACGCCCGGCATTGATATAGAGCTGACCGTATTTCAGCAAATCGACGACATTCGAGCGAATGCCTCCCCCCACTTCATAATTGCCGAGTGTGGGCCATAGTACCTTTTTCAGTTGCTGCTCCTCCCCTTTGACATAAGGGACGGAGACATCGGCAAAGCGAGCGACTTCTTCTAGGTTATAGGTCGAGCGATTCATTTCCAGCGGCGCTAGCAGGCGTTCTGTTACATAGGTACGGTAGCGCTGCCCAGTGACACGCTCGATAATGGCTCCCAGCAGAAGAAACATGTCGTTACTGTAACTGATATACTCACCCGGCATACCAAGGGGGTCAAATTGGACTTCGTTCAAATAGGCAATATGCTCGGGGAGTTTCGTCAGTTCTTCATGGCGCTGCAGTGGCGGAACCCCTGAAGTATGAGAGAGCAAATGGTGGATCGTGATTTTGTCAGTATGTATGTACCCCTTTACTTGTAGATCAGGCAAGTAGCTGCGAATCGGGTCGTCAACAGACAGCTTGCCTTCTGCCACGAGCTGCATGATGGCGGCAGCGGTAAACGACTTGGTAACCGAAGCGATGCCGAAAATGGTCCCGGATGTTACTGGCTGGTTCGTTCCCAGATCGATGACACCAAAGCCTTTTTGATAGATGGTCTCACCATTCCGGGAGATGCCAAGGGAGAGCCCCGGCACCTTTTCCTTCTCCATGAACTGTTGCACAAATTCTTCCAGAGCTGAAACGCTTGTGTGGTTCATTCCATTCAACATGCCCTTGGAACACTCCTTTTCACGCTTACTTCCCGCTCTACTTTCATTTGACTCATTGATTTACCCCCACTTTAAAGAACACCCTTTCATCAAATGTCATCCCAAGATAGCTGTACTTTATATTCACTCTGTTTATTGCTTCATGATGAATGAGACTAAGTCCATACATTTCATCGCTTTTTGTAGCTGTGCCAGCTTTTATCGCTATATCCTCTATATTCTGAAATCCATACGGTTTGGAGTCCGGATTATCATAATCATCCGTTATGATGAAGCCTTGTAAAGCATTACTAACCTGCACTTTTGTCTCTGATGGTTTTTCATCGTTATTCACGGAAACATCTATGATTTTCACTTCACCAAAGCCCTTATTACCCATTCCCACAACAACAGATTTATGATCATTGCTTGAAGCAAGGGTACCAATATCCAATGGAGGATTCCCTTTCACAAGGGAATAAAAACCTCCTACAACTATTGCTGTAAGTAGTATAGAAATCCACAGTTTCTTCTTCAATTTCCCCATCCTTACTCGTTGTTTTTCCATGTGCTATTGAAAAATATACTTTTGTAAATTCGAAAAGAAATAGCCGATATCCTGCACTTTGGCAGAAATATCGGCTGTCCGTTCCCTTAGGAATTAGGATTGAACAAACTCGATCAGCTTTTTATTAAAATCATCCGCCTGACAAATCGGCAAGCCGTGTCCACTGTTATCAAACGGAAACAGCTTTGACCCTTTGATTTGCTGCTGGGTGAGCTCGGCGCTTTTGAATGGAATCAGTTGATCGTGAATCCCATGAAAGATTCCGGTTGGCACCCGGATTTGGCTCAAGTCATTGATTACATTCTCTCTCGCTGCTGCTTGCATGATTTTGATGAGCGCATAGGAAGCGGAGTCCAGCCCCATTTTGACAAACCACTGGAGCGTAGCAGTCCCTAAATTTCGATTGAAAAACTGTAATGAAACCGTGTTTAATAACTCAGGCATATTGGCGTACATCTGACTGATCAACCCCTCCGCTTGCTCCTTCGAGACGCCGTATGGAGAACCCGGCATTTTCACAAAGGACGGAGAAACCGCATCCACCAACGCTAATTTGGAAATATGACGCCCTTCATACCGAGACATATACCGGATCGAAATGGCTCCGCCCACCGAAAAGCCTAGCAAGACAGCATCCCTTATCTGTAATGCTTCCAAAACAACATAGATGTCATCTGCCAAGCGATCATACGTATAGCCGCTCCATGGTTTGTCCGATTGGCCGTTGCCGCGTATGTCCATAGCAATACAACGGAACCCATGCTGGGGAAGTACATTGAATTGGTAGGAAAACATGTTATGGTTGAGCGGCCACCCGTGAACGAAAAAAATCGTTTTGCTATTCGGACCAGGATTGAGGTCTTCAACGAAAATTGTGACACCCTTTTCGACTTCAATGTACATACCCTACCTCCTGTTTCACACCATGCGCCTCTTTACACTCAAGGTATGTCACCAGTTGTAGGGTTATGTTATTACTCTCCTAAGCCTTGACTTGAATACGCATGAACGATGCGTCCTTTTCTTCCCGTAGTTGTGACTGCTTGCGCAAGAGAATGGTAGATCGCTTCCTCTGTCGCTTCCGCCGCAGCAGCAAACAGCTCGTTCATGATCGGGTGATCCTCGCGTAGTTGTACGCGCGTTTCCGCAATGGCTGTTGTCTGATGTGGAATCTTTTGCGCTGTGGAAAAAGCGATGACGATGTCGCCGCTCCCGTGCCCAAAATGGCTCCCTGTGCGTCCCAAGCCGATTCCTGCGCGCTTGGCTACCCGAAGCAGTTGTCGATCACTGAGCGGCGCATCTGTCGCCAGTACGATGATGATGGAGCCATCCTCGGACTTCTCTACTGCGTTTTCATTGCTTATGCAGCTTGTGAACAGATTTGCTCCCAAGAAATCATTCTTGTTGCCAAAGTTACTGAGTACCAAAGCCCCCAATGTAAACGTCTGCTCTTCAGCCGCCACGATACGAGAAGACGAGCCGATACCACCTTTATAGCCAAAGGCAACCATCCCCGTCCCTGCCCCGACAGCTCCCTCTTCTACAGCCCGGTCCGTTGCGTTCTGAATCGCTTCCCTAGCATCCTCTGGACGCACGACACAGCGGCGAATGGAATTGAGATGACCATCGTTGCATTCGCCCACGACAATGTTGATCGTCCCCGTCGTGTCCCCGATTTCTTCGTTTGTATCCAGCATGTATTGCAGAGTCCCTTGGGCAACCGCGGGGACGGAAAACGTATTGGTGAGCATGATCGGCGATTCCAACACCCCCAGCTCATTTACCTGCACGAGTCCCGTCGTTTTGCCGAAGCCATTGATCACATAGCTGGCTGCGGTTACCTTTTCGCGAAACAAGCTGCCGCCATGTGGCAAAATGGCTGTCACACCGGTACATGCATAGTCCCCGTTGTCTAGCTCACGCTGGATCGTCACATGTCCGACTCGGACTCCGGCTACATCCGTAATGTCATTTTTCTCACCGACCGGCAGCCTCCCGATTGTCGCACCGAGTCGCCGAATTTTTTTCGTCATGCATTCCATTCCTTTCCTTTCGTAAGGCTGTGCCGATCGCTTACACGGGACGATTGCGCAGAAAGTTCTCATAGGCAAACCCGCGCACTTCTTCTTCCTTATAATGCTTGAGCAGCTCGTTGATCAGGTTTTGACTCTGTCCCGCATGCTCCAAGTCCACAACCTTTGCGGTAATGCCGTCGAAGTCAGAGCCGAGTCCGATATGACGCACGCCACCGAGTGAACAAAAATGATCGATGTGTTTGATCAGATCATCAATCGCGGTTGGTGTCGTTTCCTTGATAAACTGGGTGCAGTAGACGACATGTACATTCGCGCCTTTGGCAAATAACGCTTTTGCCTGTTCATCCGTCAGATTGCGTGGATGGTCGCAGATCGCTCGTGCATTTGAATGACTCGCGATCGGGTATGTAGCGAGCTCAATCGTATCCCAGAAGCTGCTCTCCCCCAGATGCGAGACGTCCGTGAGCATTTTATGCTCATTGTGGAACTGAATGATTTCCTTGCCAAAGGTCGTCAGTCCGGCATTCCTCGGTTCCAGCGCACCATCCGCAGCGAGATTTGCGAAGTTCCAGGTGAGACCTACAGAGCGAACCCCCAGCTGATAAAAAATATGCAGCTTCTTCAAATCGTTGCCGATTGGCTCTACCCCTTCCAACGTTAGCAACGCTCCGATCTCTCCCTCTTGCAAACGGTCGATATCGCACCAATCACGGATTTGTTTCATTTCTGGATGTTTTCCGAGAACCTCTGTATAAAAGTAATGAATTTGATCCAAAGCTTTTTGAAAACGTTGCTCCGTGGACAATTCAGGTGATGTCCAGATCGCATAACACTGTAGTTTTACCCCGCCATCATGTAGCCGGTTCCTGTTGACGTCCAGCTCGTCCGCATCCGCAAAGGACAGAGCCCCATTTTTCTCCCAAATTTTCAGAAGCGCATCACAGTGCAAATCGATAATCGGCATCTTGGCCATCTGTATCCATCCCTTGTCCTAATTTCCTTTGAGAACACTACCTATTCTGTTAATTTTAAGGTAATGTATTTTGAAGAGCGAATCCAATAAATTATTGCAATAAGTCCCTTAAGAAAACATTATCGAGGCATGTTCGAGGAGGAACAGCCGCGTTTTTGCGGAAAGTTTAAACATGGTCGCTTTCACACTGTAAAGCGCGTAAACTTTCTCGTACGATTTAAAAATTCACATAATGGAGCCACTACTCATGAATATGGAGCAAATGGAAGCATTCATCTTTGTCGCTCTGACCGGGAGCTTCAGCAAAACGGCTGATTTGCTCTATCTGTCACAGCCCACGGTCAGCATGCGGATTAAGGCACTCGAAACAACTATGGGCTGTAAGCTGTTTCAACGTACGGGTCATACGATTTCTCTTACAAAAGAAGGCGATCTGTTCCTTCCCTATGCGAAAAACATCATGCACATGCTGCAAGAGGGGCAGCAAGCGATTCAGCGATCGCAAGGCGATGTAGAGGGAGAATTGACCATCTCCACCGTTTTTGTCTCCGCCTTTTACATTTTGCCTGACCTCGTTCAGCAATTCCAGCAGCTGTACCCCAAGATCAAGCTGACGATCCTCACCGGGCATTCCCATCAGGTGCTCGATATGGTTCTGAACCACGAGGTGTCATTCGGAATTGCTCGTGCCGTTACCCATCCACAGATTAATCGGATTCAGCTGATGCCAGATGACATGGTCTTAGCGATTTATCCCGACCATCCGTTTGGATTTCGCCATCAGGTTTCCATTGAAGAAGTCGCACGTGAACGACTGATCTTGTTCAATCGGGGCTCGCTCGACTGGAAGCTGATCAATAACGCGTTTAGCCATTTTCAGCTACAAAACAATGTCGTCATGGAGGCTGACAACATCGAGGTCGTGAAACGGATGGTCAAACAACGGCTGGGCATCGCCTTTTTGCCTCGGTTTGCCATCTCCAAAGACTTGGACGAAGGAGAGCTGCAGGAAGTAGATGTCTTGAATCTGCCGCAAATCAACAGGAACTTCGAGCTGATTTACCTCAAGGATACTCCTGTTCACGGGATTATGCGTACGTTTATCGACTTTTTGATGCAGAGCAAAGCCTTGCAGCAGTAGCGGGAGATCTGCGCAGAAACCCGAAATGCTGGACGCCCCTTGATCACTGCATTCTATTCATTCAAATCCCCTGGAGGTGATTTCCCATGTCGTCTCATCTATTCCAGCACTCAGCCCAAGCATCTACTATGCAGCAGCCCGTCCAAAAAAACATGCCCCCACCTTCTGCATCCCTCAAGCACGATAGCCCGTCACACCTTATCCAGCTGCAGAAGTCGATTGGAAATCGTGCACTGATTCAGTTAATGAAATCAAAGAGACAAGGAATCGCGCATAACAAACAGCCTATCCAACGCTTTAAGGACGAGGATGAGTATAATACGAAGCGTCGAGTAAACGCAGAAACAGCTAGAAGCGAAGCTTTTCAAAATGATGAGATGCAAATGGATCATACCATCTCACAGCATTCCCTTATCACCTTCAGCGAGTTATTAGGAGAAATCCAGCAATTGCCGAATAAGACATTTAAGGCAGCCAAGCAATCCTACGCTACTCTTATCAACGAAATAAAAATGGTGTCCAATAACGAGGAAAAATGCACGAGGATTCAATTGGTGAATTTCTATAAAAACTTGGTGCCTGGTTTTAATGTAACGACTGGGAATCCCGGTTCAAAATTCGATCCACAAATTGAGATGGCAGACATGGATGACGAGTCGACAATCATCGCCCGTGAAAAGGCAGTCTCAGCGAAACTAAGAGAAATCGATTCATATATACGTAAGCTCTACCATTTGACCCCGCTGTTTCCCAATACGAAAAAAGATGAAGATCTGGCCAAACAAATGGATGAAGTGCTTTCCAAAGTAATGAATGACATTACGACATGCTTGAAGAAAGTACGCGAGGAGTTTTCAGAGGAGCCAAGCTATGATGAAACCATCTGGTACAAATCTGAAACGAAAAATGTGAAGCGTGTACCTGCAGAATGGCTAAAAACGGGAGCAGGCAAGTTAGAGGATTTGGGCTCAAAGCAACATTTATTAGGGTATGAAAAAGACAAAACAGCGAAATCAAACACGCAAGACGCACAAGATTCTTTCAAGGAAGTGACCTTTACCTGGGATTACCAGCTAACCGAATTTGATAAAAAAATCAAAGTAAATGTGGTCATTTCGGAAAAATGCTGGAAGCACATTTACGCTCGACATAAGCTGGAATACTTTGCGGGCGATGTGCAGGCGATCAATACATTTTGGAAGGACGATCCACATGAAATAATTACCCAAGAGCTCCTAGAGCCCGAGATCAACCTTCTCATCGAAAGATCGAAACTTCAATTACGTGTTTTGCAAGAAGGGGATAAAGATCCGATAAACGAAACAGCACACCATTTGTTTTTCCAAGGAAAAATGGAAGTGGTGGAGGAAGTGCAAAACATCGCCGAACCTGTAGCGAACTCTCAACCAGTAAACAAAAGTAGAAACAAAAAGAGGAATCAACAGAAAAAGGTCCCCAAGCCCCCCATTAAAAGTATCCACATCACATTGGAATCCGTTGCACCGGAAAGCCCCGAGCTAGCCTACGCAGTTGAACCCACTCTTCTGCAGAATGAATATCACCACAAACGAGGGTTACAGAGACTATTTCCCCCGAAGCAAGGAAGCAAGCGTGTCGAAGAAAAGTAGCAATTGAAAAAGCATCGGATCAGTCTAACCTCGTGGGTTCTGATGCGATGCTTTTTTGTTTGAGAGGCCCTTCGTCTCACTCATGCTTTTTTCGGTACTCGCCATTTCGTACGAATGATCATCTCCGCCGTCACGACAAGTCCAATCATGGCGACATAAACACTGATTGTGTAGCTGAGCTCATACGGCAACCCTACTCCCTTCTCTAGGATCAGCTTCACGAGATGAATCAGCATGTTCGTGAACAAGAAGACGAAACTCCGGACCATCCATTCCTTATGCTTTATGACTTGACGCTTTTTAATTTTGACGAGCGCCGTAATGGTGATGGCCGGCCAAATGATGTTCAACAGGTGGAAGGGCCAACTCGCCACTTTACCGCCCGTTACATAAGGAGCCATATAACCGGATGTAACTACTACAACCAACACACTAAACAGATAAACATAGCCTGTTACTTTATGTAGCTTGCGGTTCTGGGCGAGCAGCTTGTCCGAAAAGTTAGCCACCCCACAGACCAGGGCAATCAGGGCAAAAAACAAATGGACATACATGACCGTAAGCCAGATCGATATGTTCATTCGCTCTTTGTTGTAATCAGATTTGTGACTGAGAAAGCCTTTCGCTTCTGGGTCGATGATAAAGTTTTGCACGAGTGCATACGTGATGGCTATACAAGCGACGAAAATGACAATCGAATATGGTTTGATACGGTTCACCTGTCACACAACCCTTTGTTCGATTTTAGAGACCGAACGGTTCGGTCTCTTTTTGATTTTACATGATTGCCTTCTTTCGTACACAAGAGAAATGTTACAATAACTTGGACGAATATAGACCGTGTTGGCCGGAATGAAAGGACTATCGCGATGCGAAAAGGCGAAAAAACAAAGCTGCATATTATCCAAAAGTCAGCAGAGCTGTTTAATCAAAACGGATATACAGGAACCTCCATGCAAGACATCATGGATGCCACGGGACTTACCAAAGGTGCCCTCTACAGAGGTTTTGCCAGTAAAGATGAAATAGCAATAGAGGCCTTCAAATATGCGGGGGAAGTGTTACAGGAACATTTTGCGGCTGCGCTGGAAAAACAGGACACGGCCACTGCAAAAATCGTAGCCATGGCAACGGTGTATTCTGATGCGGTAAACAATCCCCCGCTCCAAGGTGGCTGCCCGCTTCTCAACACAGCCGTCGAAAGTGACCATTCGTTCCCTGTTCTTCGCGATTATGCTGTCACCGCTTACCAAGAGGTCGTTTCGTTCATGCAGGGATTGCTGGAAGAAGGAATTGCCCAGGGAGAATTTCGTTCTGACATGGACGCAGAAGCCGTCGCTTCGTTTATCTTTTCTTCCATTGAAGGAGCCATCATGGCAAGCAGACTCACCCGGGATAACAAGCATGTCCATTTTGCCATCAAGCATATAGAGCAACTTTTACAGACATACAAGCCCTAGCAAAAAGAAAAGAGCAGTCGGAGGGGATGTGCTCCCCCTGCCTACCTGCTCTTTTTTTCGTGGACTAATTTCTATTTGATGTAGTGTACTTTTTCATGTCCGAGCAATGCTTCCAACACCTGCTGTACTTTCACACCTGTCTCAAACGTAACCAGTCTGGCATCCCCACCGTTCATCGCAACAGACAGCTCATCCAACAACAGGGAGAGACGGTCTTGCTGTGGAATTTCAGCCGGAACGAGCGCTTCGCCGTGTCCACCCACAAACAGATTACTCCAGTTCACGACGCTCAACGTCCCTTTTGACCCGTACACGCGATAATCCAAATGCTCCTCATGCGCGATACCCGCCAAGCCATTGATCGTAACCGGGGTACCATCTGTCAGACGCAGGAAGGCCGATACACCAGTCTCGCATAGCGCAGGATCTGCTGGATAGTCTACCTCTGAGCGAACTACATGCAGGTCTCCGAAGAGCGCGTAAGTCAGGTGAGTGAAATGAGGGAGCACTTCACGTATGAAACCGCCTTGCTCACGACCAGCCAGCCAGGGTGTTTGCTGCCATGGACGCGGCCACTGGTGGAAATGCGTCAGGATATCGATACGGCGGACATCTCCGATTTCTCTGAGTCTGCGGGAGAGCTCAGGAAAAACACCTTGATAGTAGAGCGGGAAGTTCATCGCATGGACAACCCCTGCGTCATTTGCTGCTTCCAACATTTCTACCGCTTCTGTCAATGAATTAGCCAATGGCTTTTCGCAGAGCAAATGCTTTTTGTGCGCCAGTACATCCAAGGCAATCGCATGATGGAACTTGGGAGGAACCGCCAAATAGATGACGTCCAGCTCTACCTTTTTCAATAATTCCTTATAATCTGTGTACCAAGGCACATCGCCGGACTTTTGCGCGGCTTCCTGTGCTCTTTCCGGAGATACATCACTGACTGCGGCTACTCGAAATTTTTCGTGGGTACGGATCGCGTTCATCATGCGCTCGCCCATAACGCCTGCGCCAATAACTCCAACGTTCCATTTCACTTGGTCCATCTGCCTTTCCTCACTTCCTGGTGAATGTTCGTCTTCGTGCCTCTACCCCTTTCTCCATTGATCTGAACATTCCTTCTGAAAAGCTCAGATTGTCAGCTGCTTCTGCGCTTCCTTTTTTACCCGCTTTTTCTCCTTCTGGATAGCTATGACTGTATAGAGAGAGGGAACGACAATCAGCGTAAGTAGCATCGAGAACAGTAAGCCAGAAATGATCGTAATGGCGAGCGGCTGAAACAGCACGCTTCCCGTAATCGCCATCGGTGACAGACCTGCTACTGCGGCAAAGGTCGTCAGTAAAATCGGGCGCAACCTTGCTTTCCCCGCCCTGATGACTGCATCGTTCAGAGAGACGCCTTGATGCCTCGCTTCCTCAATAAACTCGATTAGTACGATCCCGTTGCGAACGACGATACCCGCCAATGCGATAAAGCCTGCTACTGTCATGAATCCAATCGGTGTGGAAGTGATAAATAGCCCGATCAAGCTGCCCGCGATGGCGAGGTAGACTGTACTCATGACCAAGACAGGAATAGACAACGAGTTAAACTGCAGCACGATCAGCAAAAAGATGAGAAAGACAGCCACAATCGCAAGCACACCCAAATCGAGCAAAACTTCCGATTCCTCCTCTGTTTCACCTGTTACATTCCAGCCATACCCGTCTGGCAATTCCAATTGCTCCATTTTCGCTGTTATTTCGCTCATCACGTCTGCAGCCGTCCGATCTCGGACATCACTCGTGATCGTGACACTACGGGACATATTGTAACGAGGAATACTCTGCATCGATAAATCCGGCTTCATTTCTGCAATTTGCGAAACCGGAATAAGCTGCCCACGTGCATTCGGAACCGTGAGTTGCGCGAAGACTTGCTCTGTCGTCATTCCCGGCTGATCGGCTACCAGCGTAATATCGATCAAGTTTTTCCCATTATCAAATTGTCCCATTGGAATGCCTTGGCTGATCAAACGCAACGTTCTGGTCAAATCCGCTTCGTTGATCAGCTCCTTGTCCATCTTTTCTTGATTCACATGGAATTGAAGGGAGTACTGTTCATTTCCGAGCGTGTCGTTGATGTTGTACGTTCCTTTTGACTCCATGATGAGCTGCTTGATTTGCTCAGAGAGCGCGTACAGCTGTTGCAGATCATCCCCATACACCCGAATTCCAACCGGGTTACCAGAATACATCCCCGCCTTTACGCTGTACGGAATGATGTTCGCTTCTGGATACATCCTCTTAAACTGCTCCGACCACGGCGCTAGCACCTTTCGCGCATCCATTTTGTGATTGTCAAAGGTAACGATCAATTGCGCTACATGTTCACCTGTACCAACCGGCGGTGCTGAGGGCATCATCTGTGGCGCATTGCCACCTACGAAAGATGAAACCTTTTGAATGTGTGCCTGTTTCGCGATCCATTGGGAAACACCCAGGGCAATTCGATCCGTTTCCTGTAAATTGCCGCCAATCGGCGTCGTTATATTCACAACCATCTGTGGCCTGTCATCATCAGGGAAAAGCTGAACAGGAACAACCGCAGCGAGTCCGTAGATAGCAGTGGCAATCAGTATTCCGCTCACTCCTGTTTTCAGCGGATGTTTCAACATGGCTTTCAGAACACGATCGCCATACCAATTCGTCAATGCATCGATTTGTTTGCCTAATAAGCCCGCTGGCTTACGGTAGTCCGTCTCTGCTTTGCTCCGTTTCTTGTTCCTTCGCTCGTTCCATTCCCGGTAAATCGGAATGATCGTAAGTGACATGAACATCGAGGCCGCCATCGTAAAAATGATAATGAGCGGTACCGGAAAAATAAACTGACCAGCATCACCAGGCAGAAACATGATCGGCCCAAACGCAGAGATGGTAGCAAGGGTAGCAGTGACAATGGAGATGGCCACTTCCTTCGTCCCGGCTACAGCAGCCGTGTACGGATCCTCGCCCAAAGCAGATAATCTGCGCTCGATGTTGTCATTTACCACCACTGCGTCGTCTACCAAAATACCGAGAACAATGATGAGCCCGAATACGGTCATTTGATTGAGCGTAATGCCAAAGAAGGGCAGAACCACCATCCCAGCTGCCAAAGAGATGGGGATCGCCAATGCAACCATCAAGGATGTCGTTACATTCAAACCAAGGATGCAAATAAAAAGTACGGCTATGATCGCAATGATCATTTCCAGATACAATTCGGAAAAAATACTGTCGATTCGATCCACTTGCAAAAACACAGGCTCTTTTTTCGCCCACGCCGGGAGACTCTTTTCCAACGTGGCAAGCTTCGTATCCACCGCTTTTTGCACAGCTGGAACATCGCTTCCCAGCTCAGCGTTGATGCTAATGGTCGCAGCGGGCTTCCCGTTGTAATAGGTTCGATACTCCACCCGTTTGGTACTGTCGGAAATGGTGGCAATATCCTTCAAATAGACGGGCATTCCTTCCTGCGTACGTGTCACGACTACCTTTTCAAAAGTCGCTACTTCATAGCTGACTGGTAATGTGAGCTGATATTTTCGCGTATCAATATTGACATCACCTAGGGGTGTTGTTTCGTTTTTCGTTTGGACAGCATGGATGACTTGCGCCCAGGAAATGCCGTATTGTTGCAGCTTCTGTGCATCGACCGCGACCTTTACTTCCTGCTCCGGCAATCCTTGGATCGAAACATCGGATACGCCTGGCACGGTTCGAAGCTGATCCTTCCATAGATCAAGCATATCGCGTAGTTGGAGGATTTCTTCAAAAGAGTTGGCTGTGATTTGAAAGGTCTGGATGAAAGTCCGGCTCATGTCATCATTGATGAAGGGCTGCTCTGCTTCATCGGGTAAATCCGCCTCGGCATCCTTTACCTTTTTCCGTACATCTTCAAACACCGTTTTTGGTTCAACGTCATTCTCTGTTTGCACGTTGATAATGGATACACCTGATCGGGACTCCGAACTAATGGATTTGATTCCTTGCACCTCGTTGATTTTTTCTTCCAGCTTCTTCGTGACTGTCTGCTCCACCTTTTCAGGAGTCGCTCCCGGATACACGGTGGTAATGGTAGCCATGCTGACGATAATGTCTGGTTGCTCTTGCTTCGGAAGCGTAACTGAGATGAACATACCAATCAGCACGAGCATCGAAAAGAAAACGAGGGTGATTTTGCGCTTGTTGATGAAAAACTCGATCATGGCTGATTGCCTCCTTTCACGGTGACAGAGTCCCCGCCAAGCAAACGATCAGCACCTTTCGTAATCAACATGTCGCCTGCTTGCAAGCCAGCAGTAATTTCCAAATGATTGTCAACATACTGACCAATCGTGACAGTGGTCTTGATCGCTTTTTCATCCGCTAGCAAAAAAACGTAAGGCTCAGAACCACGGCTAAA
Source organism: Brevibacillus sp. AF8 (assembly GCF_021270385.1). Classification (NCBI taxonomy): domain Bacteria; kingdom Bacillati; phylum Bacillota; class Bacilli; order Caryophanales; family Paenibacillaceae; genus Brevibacillus; species Brevibacillus sp. AF8. The sequence goes on from NZ_JAGQDN010000004.1 coordinate 80,867, forward strand.
AACGGTTTTGGCAGGGACAAAAATGCCTTTCTTTTGAGACAAGGTTCGCTTTGCGCTGATGACTTGCCCTGCAAACCAATCTTTTTTGGTGTTATCAATGACGACTTCCACGCTAATCGTGCCCGTCTGCTCGTTCGTCGCAGGATAAATCGTCGTAACCTTTCCGATTCGTTTGTCTTCATACAAACGAATCTCGACCTCATCTCCCACCTTCCACGCTGAGATGTCCTTGTCCGGTACAGGCAAGACTGTTTTCAACTGTTGGATGTTGCCGATTCGATAGACAGGAGCCCCTGAACTTGCGAGTTGCCCAACATCAGCCATTTTCGCTAGCACTGTTCCTTGAATAGGTGCTTTCACTTCCGTTTTTGCCAAAGTAGCTGCAGCCTGATCGCGAGTGACCATCGCCCCTTGGTAGCTGGCATTTGTCGCGCTGATATCCTCAGTCCGAGCGCCTTCTATCACTAGCGAATACGTCTCTTGCGCTTCTGCATAATCTTTATCTGCTAGTTCAAAGGCATTCTTGGCACTTTCAAATTCGGTTTCGGAGATCGCCCCATTTTTATAGAGCTGTTCCATGCGCTGATAGTCTTTTTGTGCTTGATCCCGAGAGATTTTCTTCGCTTCGACCGCTACTTTCGCTTGCTGAACTTCTTGTTCCCGCGCTCCGTTTTTTACTTTGGAAAGCTCGGCGCTCGCACCATGCATCTCAGCGTTTGCCAATGCCAGCTGGAGAGAGTAGTCTGTAGCATTGAGGCGGGCAAGCACTTCTCCCTTTTTGACAACATCTCCTTCTTTGTACGGCAACGACTTGATTTCCCCGGCTACTTCAAAAGAAACAGTCGTCTCTTCGATAGGGGCAAGTGTCCCTGACAGTTCACTAGTCGATTGGAAGCTTTTCAGCTCGACCGGCTCCGCTTCCACAATTTTGGCCTCGGCTTGGACTTCGCTTTCCGTTGACGGCTTCATCTGATTGCAAGCCGTCCCAATCACTGCAAGGGAGATGATCAGCAACATCCCCACCACTTTTCTTCCCGTCTTATTCATGTAGGCCTCACTCCTATTGCTTTATAGAAAAGTATTCCGGAATGAACATTCATTCCGTTTTGTTCAAAAGAAGGATCAGAATTAATGAATTCTGATCGCATCCCAGCAAGCTTCCTCTACACCGGCAAGCAATTCCGGGGTTTCTTCGATTTCGCCAGCCTTGATGCACTTGTTCAATGCGATGAATGCCCCGTCCATAATCGCAATCAATGCATCCGCTGGCAATGGACGGATAACCTTATTTTTTTGTCCCCGTTCAATGAATTCGCATAAAAATGTTCGCAGCTTCATGTATGCTTCGCGGCTGGCTTCGTCTAGGTAGTGACCGTTTGTATGGGAATCCAGAAACAGCAAGGCGTTCAAATTCTTTTTGGCGTAGCGAATCACCTGATTCGCAATATGCCGAAATTGCTCGCGTAAGTCATCAGAAGTGCGAGGATAACCATCATTGATTGTCTCAAGCAGCTCCCCCACACATTCTTGAAACAGCGTATTGACGAGCGCTTCTTTGTTTTCGAAATAACGATAGATGGTACCTGCACCGACCCCTGCTTTATCGGAGATCATCGGAACGGTCGTCCCATCAAAACCGCGATCTACAAACAAATCGAGCGCTGCATCCAAGATTAATTCGCGCTTGGTTTCAGACAAGTTCATGACTCCTCTCGTGCGGAATGAATTTTCATTCTGGAGGAAATTATAGTATACATATTGCTGGGGTGTCAAATAGCACTTGCTTGGATTACCTGTTGGCTGGAGATTTTTGGTTGCGGGCGATTATGAGGATGTTTGGTTTGACCCAGAATTATTACAAAACAGCTAGAGAACCGGTGTAGTAACCATGTTCCCTAGCTGTTTCTTTATCCAACTGCTTCGTTATCCAATGTGCAAGCCAAATGTTTTGTCACCGAACGAAACTTTCTCCCTATCTGCTATTTTCGCAAAAGTCACACCCGAAACGAGTACACTTTCACGCAAAACATGATCAAAACGCTCCAAGGCTGCTCGTAGCTCATCGTCCACATCCAAGGTGAGCTGGACACGTTTATCGATGGGCAGATCCAGCTTTTTGCGTGCATCCTGAACGACACGAATGACTTCACGAACCAAGCCTTCTTGCTCAAGCTCTTCTGTCAGCGTCGTATTCAGTGCCACATGGAGCTGATAGCCGGATGCGGAAGCAAAGCCTTGCTTCCCTTGCTTTTCCACAAGCAGCTCATCTAGCGTAAGCCGCACACTCTCACCTGCGACCTCCACATCCAAGTAGCCATTGTCCACTGCCTTCTGTGCATCGGCTGCGTTCAATTCTTTTAGATACCCTTGGATTGGCCCGACGAGCTTGCCGTATTTTTTTCCGGCTACACTCAGGTTGAGCTTGAAATGATACGTTACGAAGCTGCTGTCGCTTTGCTCTACCCGAATGTTTTTGACATTGATCTCGTCTTCGATAATGCCGGCAAATCGCTCGAGGTTAAATGGCTGCTCCATCGATACGATCAGCTCGGACAGAGGCTGTCTGGTCTTGAGTCCAGTTTCGTTGCGAACATTTCGCGCCAGCTCCACGATGTGTCGAGCCATTTCCATGTCCCGCTCAAGGGCTTCGTCGATTGCTTCTGTGTTCACTTTCGGATAGTCAGTCAAATGAACACTGCCCTCTCCTCCCAGATTGCCATACATATCTTCTGCGATCAGCGGCGCGTATGGTGCGATCATCTTCGCCAGCGTTAGCAACACTTCCCGCAGGGTCTGGTAAGCAGATACTTTGTCAGGCGTCATCCCGCTGCTCCAGAAGCGATCCCGCGAACGGCGGATGTACCAGTTGCTCAACTCGTCGATGAACGTTTCGATATGCCCTGCCGGATTCATGAAATCGTAGGTTTCCAGACCTTTTACCACGTGCTGCAAGGTGGTATTCAAGCGGGAAAATATCCAACGATCCAGCTTGTTCACAGATGGTTGCGTTGGATGCTCTTCTGGCTTGAATGCATCGATCAAGGCGTATAACGAATAAAAATCATGCGTGTTATGGATCTTATCGATCACTTTGTACTTCGCCTCGGCGACGATCCGCTTGGAGAACCGCTTGCTGCTCCACGGCGCACTGTCAGACAAAAGCGCCCAGCGGAATGCATCTGCACCGAACTCTTCGATTACCTCCCACGGATCGATCCCGTTTCCTTTGCTTTTAGACATCTTCTGGCCGTGTTCATCCAAAACGTGACCGGTAGAGATGACCGCCTTGTAAGGGGCTTTTCCGTTATACAGGGTAGAGACTGCCAACAAGCTGAAGAACCAGCCCCGCGTCTGATCGATTCCTTCCGAAATGATGTCGGCAGGGTACTGCTCCTCGAATACCTTTTCGTCTCCGAATGGATGATGGTACTGAGCAAACGGCATCGAACCGCTGTCGAACCACACATCAATGACCTCAGGCGTCCGCTCCATCGTACCGCCGCAAGAGCAGCGCAGCTTCACCTCATCCACAAACGGCTTGTGCAGCTCCAGCTTTTCGTCGATTGGTGCCACAGATTTCTCACGCAACTCTTTTACACTGCCTGGCGCGTATTCGCTGCCACAATCCTGACAAAGCCATAGATTGAGCGGCGTCCCCCAATACCGATTGCGGCTAATATTCCAGTCTACGAGCTCTTCGAGGAATTTCCCGAAGCGCCCTTCGCGCAGGTGGCCCGGATACCAGTCGATCTTGCTGTTGTTTTCGATTAGCTGATCCTTGATCGCTGTCGTTTTGATGAACCAGCTCTCCATAGCGTAGTAGAGCAGTGGTGATTTACACCGCCAGCAAAACGGATAGCTATGCTCGTAGCGCTCCTTGGAAAACAGCAAGCTGCGATGTGACAAGTCTTTGACGATATCGACGTCGCAGTCCTTAACGAAGCGACCTGCGAAATCCGCGATTTGATCAGTATAGCGGCCAGCCAAATTCACGACGTTCACGAAATCAAGCCCATGCTGACGGGTCGTGCGATAGTCATCCTCCCCGTGCGCTGGAGCAGTATGCACGATACCCGTTCCGCTCGTATCACTGACATAGTCCGCATCGACGACGATATGCCCATGGTTTACCTGGATATAGCCAAAAGGCGGCTCATACGGGGTTCCGACCCATTCTGCGCCTTTGTGCGTGGACAAAACCTCGTAGTCTTCCTTGAACACTTTCTCCGCGAGATTTTTTGCTACGACGTACACTTCATCCTGGTGCTTCACCCGCACGTAATCGAGCTCTTTGTTAACAGTCAATGCCACGTTGGCTGGAAGTGTCCATGGTGTCGTCGTCCACGCGAGGAAGATGTCGTCGCTTGTCTTGCTTTTGAATTTGACCGTCGCACTCAAATCCTTCACGTCTTCATAGCCTTGCGCCACTTCATGGGAGCTGAGTGTCGTCTGGCAATCCGGGCAATATGGACTGACACGATGCCCTTTGTACAGCAGTTCTTTTTTATGAATGTCAGAAAGGATATGCCAGACGCTTTCGATGTAATCGTTGGTCAAGGTGACATATGGATGCTCCATATCTGTCCAGTATGCGATTCCTTCCGTCAGCTCGCGCCATTGTTTTTCGTATTCAAAGACACTGTTTTTGCACTCCTCGACGAATTTGGCCACCCCGTAGTTTTCGATTTCCTGCTTGCCGGAAATACCAAGTCGCTTTTCCACCCCAAGCTCCACCGGGAGACCATGTGTATCCCAGCCTGCTTTGCGGACGACACGGTAGCCAGACATCGTTTTGTAGCGTCCGATAAAATCCTTGATGACCCGTCCGAGTACGTGACCGATATGCGGCTGTCCGTTGGCAGTCGGAGGACCTTCATAAAAGACGAAGTTTGGCTTTCCCAGCCGATTGTCCATCGACTTGCGGAATGTATCGTCTTTCCTCCACTGATCCAAAACGCGTAACTCTCGTGTCCTTGCTTTTTCTTTTACGTCTACTTTCCTCATCATGTACACTCCTTCTTCTGTCGTTTTCGTAGAAGTGTAGGTTCATAGAACGCAAAAAAATCCCGCCCCCTAAGGGACGAGATTTGATCTCGCGATACCACCCTTGTTCCGAAATCTTCATGCAAGCATGTCATTTCGGCACCTCTACTACGTACCATCATACGCGTCCCTTGTAACGGTGGGATTCCGGGTCAGCTTACTCCAAAATGCTTCAGCTTTCCTTCTCGGAGAGGATTTTCGGCTAAGTCTTGAACGTTGGCTTTCAGCACTAGGGCCAACTCTCTGGGGAACAAGGGGATTAGCTTACTCTTTCTCGTCAATGAATTTGTTGGTGTTCTATTCGTATACTCTTTTTACACTGCTTTCAAGAAAATGTCAAGGAAGCGAGTTTCCCTCAAGGTTTTTTATCGTTTGCGTCCCGAACCCCTTGTTGTCCTTCCTCAATGACTTCACGCCACTCCTGATTGCCCTTGTCAACAGAATCTCTCCATAACCCATTTCCTGTATCCACAGCGTATCGCCATATTTCCTGCTTCCGGTCGATAATGGCGCTATCGGTATCCATAATTCCGCCTTTTCCGTTAAATCTCTTTTTCAAATATTCCCTGGCGTCCAGCAATCTTTGTTTTTCTTCCTCCACCAGCGCTTTTACTTTTTCCTTGGTGTCTTCCGCGAGTTTTTTCTTCGCTTCTTTTTGACTGAGTGCGTCTTCTTTTGCATTTTCCTTCCAAGCATACCAAGCCTGCTTGAGCTTGTCGTATTCGCCCCGAAGGTGCTTTTTCAAAGCTTCTTCATCCTGCACGGTTATGTATGTCCCCGCTCCCGCATCCGCCACTTGCTTGAGCATACGCTGCCCTTCGTTATCAACGTCAAAACCGATAATGTTCACCACGGTCTTTATGCTCGACTGATTCAGTGCTTTGGCTGCTTCTACGGGATTTCCTCCGCACGTTTCGATCCCGTCGCTCACCACGTACACGAATGTTTCGTTTGTCCCGGGTGGAATATCTTCTTGCAAGGCTTGCAGCGCTTTTGCAATTGGTGTCCAGCCTGCTGGTTGTACTTTGCCCAATGCTTGTTGAAACGATTCCTTCTGATAGCCTGTCTCCGAATAAAATGTCTCTGTGCTGGCGCATGATAATGCTTTGTCTTGCTCACTGCCGCTTCCTTTATGACCATATACCCGTAAAGAAATCGTCGCGTTTTTCGGAAGGACAGACGCGAATTGGTCAATCGCCTCTCGGGCTGCCTCCATCTTCGTTTTTTTGCCGACTTTTCCTTTCATGCTGCCACTCGCATCAATCAACAAGGCAAAATGCGTTTTTTGCGTATCCGGCAAGGTAATCTCCTCTGTCGGCCGCTGCAAGTGAACGTCTACGCTGGAATCAAAATTGGCAAACGTGAGAACGAACGGGCGATAATCCTCTCCGAGTAATTTCAGCAGCTCCTCGAGATATTGCTCCGATGTGAGTGTAGCTGGGAGCTTATCCAATTCTTTTTTGACCTTCTCTTCATCGTAATTCTCGCCAGCATAGGTTCCAACCACCTGGTTTGCCAATGCGAGCTCAAATGCCGTCAACTCGCGCTTGACAGGCGGCAGTGGCTCTCTGGCCTGCGTTTGTGTGGATATATCTGAAGTTGTCTGATCAGGCGTTTTGGTCTGCTCCTGCAAGTTCGCGGTTTGTTGTGTCGCAGCAGTGTCTTTTTGCCCAGGATCAGAGTCTGTACAGCCCGTCATCACTAGCGTAAGAAACACAATAAACGATGCCCATTTCTTCAAAAAGCTTCCCCCTCCTCTTACTCCACCCTACATTATGCTAAATCATTCCAATTCGAACAAATTATAAAAGATGCAGGTCGTTTTTCCTATAATGCAAAAAAGAGCAACACAAAGCGTTTCCACACTTTGCGCTACTCTTTTCCTCTTTCAAAAATTATTAGGCCACTGCCCTTTTCACACTGCGACGGCTTTCCACCTGCGACAAGAACAAGCTGAGAACCAGGATAATCGCGCCGAACAAATACGGTGCGTTCAAATGAACCCCGTACAACGTACCCGCCACTGCTGGGCCAAAAATATTCCCCAGACTCATGTAGGCATTGTTCATCCCTGCAACGAAGCCCTGTTCATCCCCCGCTCGCTTGGAGATCAGCGTGTTGATTGCAGGACGCATAATCGACGTCAGGGTAAAGAAGATAACCGTCATAATCAGCATATACCAGAAGTTACCGGACAATAGCATCATCACCATCGATACAGCAGACAAGAAGAACGTCACGTTAATGAGTTTTTTCTCGCCAAAACGAGTAATGAGCTTGCCGATCAGCGCTGCCTGCACAATCGTACCGGCAAGAGCACCCACTGTGATAATGATGGAAATATCACGCGGAGTATAAGCGAACTTTGCATCGACGAACAGCGGGAAGATGACTTCGAAGTTCGCCAAGCCAAACGTCATCGTAAAGACCAACACCAGCATAATGAAGTACGACGATTGAAACGACTTGCCGAGTTGTACGAAGATGTTTTCCTGTTTGTCTTTGGCGTTTCGCGCCGCGAGCTGCTTTTCTTTCGGAAGTGATTCTGACAAGAAAAAGATGGAACCAAGTGTGGCTACCGCACCAACTGCCGCGGAAATGTAGAACGGCATACGCAGACCAAGCTCCGCCAAAAATCCACCAATACCAGGTCCGATAACAAATCCGAGCGACATGGCGGCCCCGAGCATCCCCAGTCCTTTTCCACGTTTATCCTCTGTCGTAATGTCCGCTACATACGCCAGCATGGACGGAATCATCGCTGCTGCCCCGATCCCGCCGATCAGACGAGAAAGGTAGAGCACCCATGTCTGTTCAGCCAAGGCAAAAACCAGATTGGAGATCGTAAACAGGACGAGTCCCGATACAATCATGATTTTTCTACCGTACTTATCTGACCATTCCCCGGCAATCGGAGAAAAAAGAAATTGAGTTACACCAAAAGCCGCCACCAAGTATCCAGCCGTCTCCCCACCCGCGCCGAACTCTTTGAGAAATTCGGGCAAAATCGGAATAATCAAGCCAATTCCCAGCATGGCGATAAACATGTTGATCATCAGGAAGAGAATCGGTCGCTGACTATTCTCTTGTTTACTCATATTCATTTATCCATTCCTATCCATTTAGATTTTCTTTTTAGCCTTGCAGCTTCGCTTTTACGCTTTCAATCACCGTGCGCCAAATGGCAGGGTCTGTAGATATCTTTTGCTTGAAGTTGCGGTACAACTCCTTTTGCTTTTCCTCAAAATCTGGAGCGTCTGCAGCCGGCAATCCTGCACGGGCAGTCGTAATCATTTCCTGCACCTCTGGCGAACGCGGACCCCAAACTCTTGCCTCGTATCCATCCTGGTCGAGGAAAATAAAGATAGGAATCGCACGTGCTGTGCCATTGGTCAGGTATTGGTCCATCAACTCCAAATTTTCGTCGCGGATGAGAAAGCGCAATTCGATATTGCTTTCCTCGGCAATTCGCTGAATGACAGGAACGCACAAGGAAGCATCCCCACACCAGTCTGCGGTCAGCACGACCCCTTTCCAATTGCGCTGGGAGAGATCCTTCCAGACTGCCAGATCCTCATCCGTAAATGTGAGCTGATCATACACACGGGACAGCTCTTCTTTGTTGACGTTCATGCTTTCTTTGTACGCTGCAAAGCTCATTCCTTTTTCAAACCAACTGTTCTGATTCACGTTAGACATACTCCGTACTCCTCCTGTATGTTGAAAATTATTGCTCCCAAATAGCGGAAGTTCCCAAGCGATTGCGAATGGAAGAGCTTCTTGTTTTGCGGGTTTCTTTCCCTGACGCCTGTTTCATGGTGCTTGCCTTGGCAGTCAGATCCATAAACCACTCTCTATCTTTGGTTGCGAGGGCGAGGTCGATCAAATCATGCATATGCTCCTCATCATCAAAAGAGCCTACCGGAATGCGTTCCATCCACTGTCTCGGAATCACCACCTGTTTGCCGATCGTCTCTTCGTTGTCGCATTGAACCACATATACTTTTGCGGTACCTCGCAATGAATCATCTGTTTCGACGAAGCCTTGAACTAACTCTCCGAATTTGGTTTTGCCCAATACCCAATCTCCGACTTCCAATAACTCATCTCGATTCATTTTCGTGCACCTCCTAATTGTAACGGAAATCATTACAGTTTCCATGTTAAAAATTTGTATGGTTACTGTTGCGAATTCTCCTGACAGCCATGACGGACTTTATCTAATACGGTTTGGATCGTTATTTGTTCCAAATACTTCGTAAAGTACATCTCCGCTTCGGTAAAAATCTGATCCATGACCCCGTGCATATTCGCAGAAACCTGACACGCTTCCTGCGGATCTCCCGAACACCAGTGTGGCTTCAGTGTACCATTCGAGATCGAACGATATATCTCGGCCAAGGTGACCTCATTCGGATCGCATGCGAGGATATAACCGCCGCCAATTCCCTCTTTCGTCTTCACAAACCCGTTCTTACGCAGAATGCTCAAGATTTTGCGAATTCTGGCAGGATTCGTACATACATTTTTTGCGATGAGCTCACTGCTTGCCATATGCTCTGGGATATGAGCCAACAAAGCCAAGCTGTGAACAGCTATGGTAAATTCACTATTCACGTCACAGACGGCCTCCTTGCGAAGAGTACTGTAATAATAATTCGTACAGTTACGAATGTCAACAATTGTGTGGGGGCAAACTTTTTTAAAAAAACGGGAGGTTTTTTATCTTCGGTGGTCGGGGGAAGCGAAGGCACATGTTTTCCAGTCGCCTTTTTCCTCACTACGTTCGGGCGGTCTCCTTCCAAACACGTACCTTCGCTTTTCGGACAGCTATTGCTTCTGCGAGGCTTTTTTAAATAAGTTTTTTTATAAAAAGGATTTCATCGCGGATTGGGATGCCATTGTCTGCGATCAGGGGGATTTCTGGTTTGATTTGGCGGGCCTTGTCCACGGCATTGATGTACAGCTCGTGAAGCTGATAGCCTCTCTTTTGGTAAAACCCCATGGCGTGCAGGTTATCGTTGGTGGTGACGAGCTTCATGCGGTGGCAGCCTTTTTCTTTGGCGGTCTGCTCTACTTGATTGAGAAGTGCGGTACCGATTCCTTTGTTTTCGATCACACTGTCCAAGGAAATGATTTCGCATTCCTGATCTTCGAGAACATAGGAAATAAACCCCTCGATTGCTCCATCTTCTCCCTTCACTGCGTAGCCATCCAGCACATCGCATTGGAAGACACCGCTGGAGATGACCATTTGCGGACTTCCCCAGTGTTTGATGAAAAATTCAGTGATGACGTTTTTGTCCAATTCACTTGTTGAAATCATCTGCATAGCATTCACCTCTTGAAATTGATAAAGCGAAAACCCCTGCTTGTGAATCAGCAGGGGGCTCCACATCTTTACGAGCGGACATCCAGCAATACTTTTCCCGTACTCGCCCTGCTCTCTACCCACGCATGAGCGCTCGCTGCTTCTTCCAATGCAAAATGCTTGCCGATCTTGATGTTCAGCTGTCCATTCGCCAAATAGTCCAAAACTTGCTTGGCTGTATCCTGCAACAAGTGTGGGCGTAGCTTGCGTGTCGTACCAAAGCTGAAGCCTAAAACAGAGCGGCAGCTTGCGTGCAAATCGATTGTCTTGATCTGACCGATTTCGCCGCTGGCATTGCCAAAATGGACAAGTCGGCCGTACCAGGCGAGGCACTCAAGACTACGCTCGCTCACCGTTCCGGAAATTGAGTCCAAAATGACATCGGCTCCCGCACCATCCGTCAGCGTGTGTACCTTTTCCACAAAATCTTCGCGATCATTGCAAATCACATGGTCGGCACCGGCTGACAGGGCAATTTCCGCTTTTGCTTCATTACCGACTGTGCCGATGACACGACCTGCTCCGAGCAGCTTGGCTAATTGAATCGCCGTCGTCCCGATTCCGCCTGCCGCAGCGTGAATCAGTACGGTTTCCCCTTCGGCAATACGGGCTACCTTCGCCAATAGCTGGTACGAAGTAAATGACACGACTGGGCAAGCGGCTGCTGTTTCCGTGCTGATTTGATCTGGCAGCGCAAAGGTCAAGCTCTCATCCGCCACGATATACTCGGCGTATGAACCGTTTGCCGGAAACGCAATGACTCGTTGTCCCACCTTCAGGCTTTGCACCTCTGCCCCTACTTGTTCGATCACGCCAGTAGCATCGAGCCCCGGGATAAATGGTAGCTTGGCTGCTCCCTTTTTTCCATACCTGGATTTGATATCGGCAAAATTGACACTGGTCATCTCCACGCGGATCAGCACCTGTGTAGGTGACATGATCGGCATCTCGACTTCCGCATATTTCATCTTCTCAGGCCCGCCTAATTCCGTTACCAAGATCGCTTTCATGAGAACCCTCCAGACAAGAGTGGAATGGAACGTCAGTTTTGCAGAATGGTCATGATCGCAGCTTTTTTCGCTTCAAACTCCTCGTCGGAAAGCACAGGGGTAAAAGCAGCTCGCGGAATGTCCACCAATAGGTCATGCCAGGATTTGCAGCCTTGATAAGCAGCGTCAATCGGAATTTCCACCGGTTGCTCTAATCGATACATCCGCACGAACAAAATGTGCAGCGGCTGTTTTTTCTTCCAATGCAGGCGCACATCTGCGAAATTATCCGTCCAGATGTGGAAAGGTGATAACGCGCGTAGCTTGGCTTCGTCCATCAGCTCAACATCGTCGGTTACTTCGGCAAAATATTCGATCATCACCGTCTTCTTGTCCATTGTCCAGCCTTCGAGGGTGGCGTCTAACAGGTGTTGGTAGTCTGCCTTTACCATGTCGCGCTTCTGGTGCTCATAGGTCGGATACAAATAAAATTGATTGTTTTCCAAGCGGAATTCTCGTGTTTCTTCGTATAACCCACCCTTGCGGATCGTGATGATCTGCTCACCTTCTCCAAGTGCTTTGACGGCGACTGCCCATTCCTTCAAGCTAAGGGGGGATAGCGGCTGTGCGATCGACTGCATGCAGCACGGCTCCCTTCTACTGTCAGAATCGTTTGATGACTTTAGTCTAGCCCAATTCTGGCTCGTTGAGAAGTCGTCTTCAACAGTTGATCGACATGCTGCATAGCTCCTTGTAGTCTCTCGGCATAATTTCCTCGCAATGTCACGTACGTAATTCCCCGCTCATCCAGCATCTGGCGCAGCTTTTCATGATTGTGCAGGCGCACTTGGTCTTCTCCATGCACACGCAGCCCATCATCTACCCATGCGACATCTGGCTCCATGAACAGCCACAAATCATACGTTTGCTCTTTGGCAATCTGGTCAAGAACCGGGAAGGTTTGCCCGGTATACAGTTCAGAGTAAAACTGGGTGACAATCGCTTCGGTATCGATGAACAAGAGCTTGTTAGCTTTCTGGAGCGCCTCGTACTCTTTCATTTTGTGACCATACGCGATATGTGGGAAATACTCCGGTGTCAAAATCGTATCGCAGCCCCCGACCTCTTCGCAGATTGTGCGTCCATACTCCTCGACAAACACGGTGTTGTAGATTTTTGCAAGATAACGGGTCAAGGTCGATTTCCCACAACTCTCTGTTCCTACGACCACTACCTTTTTGACGAAATAGGGTTGAACAACAGTCGGGATGTGCTGCCAATGAGCGAATACCCCTTCGTTGCGAATCTGGGTAGCGGAGATCGGTACTTGGCTGCGCGGTTCATCGAGAATGATGTGCGCTGCCTCCGGATATAAACGGCGAAATATTGGATCATAGGCGGACTCGGAGCTAAAAACCAGATCGATTTTTTTCCCGATCTTGCGCTTGATGTCCCCTGCTCCCGCCTCCCAATCGTAGCTCTCGTCACTATCCGCATGATCCTCAACTGCAAGCACACGAACATTTTCCATGTCTTTAACCAGCGTGGACAGCCATCTCAAGCGCACTTCATAGGGAATTGGCTTGATTCCTGCCTCCTCGCACAGCTTTTGGTCCCGAGTCGGGCTGTGCGAAAGAACGACGTACAGTTCGTCGCAGCGGCAGGCCGCCTGTGTAATCGCGTATACATGACCCTGATGCAGTGGCAAAAATTTGCCACCAATGAAGCCTACGCCCCCCATGTCTGCTCCTCCCTTTGCTTGCGGTACTGTCTTACCCAGTTCATCAAGCCGTATATGGCATTCACCAAATAAGCGGACCACATGACCAGCATCGAGATGTCGCTTCCGTCCTTCAAAAACGCTGCCAGCCACATGTAGATGGTGAACAAATCAATAACGATCCAGACCACCCACTGCTCGACCAAGCGCTTCACCATGAAAAGCATCGCGATGACGGAGAGAACAGCTGTCAAGGAATCGACAAAAGGCAAAGCCCCGCCCATCTGCTTCAATACAAATCCATAGGCAATCGTTGCAATGATGCTCAAGATGGTCCACCAAATACGTGCTTGGTTGGACAAAACCGCAATCTTGACGTCATTTTGTTTGACTTCGGACACGCGATTTTTACGCCACAGGTAGAGTCCTATGAATTGCATCGGCAAAAAATAGAGAAGATTCAGCATGACTTCCCCATAATACTTTTGCCCATAGGCGACGAACGCGTACAAAACCACATTGATGATACCCGGGTAGTAACTCCACGTCTTTCCTTTAGCAACCAGCACAACACTCAACATCCCTGTTAAGGACGCGATCAATCCGATGAACGTATCATCCAGTGCGAAATACAAATAGACGGTAACGAGTGTAAACGAGATGAGCCATATTTTTTCAAACCAATTCCAGTCTGCTAAAAAGCCGGTGCTTTTCGCATTCATGCGAATCTCTCCTTGAACGCTCGCAGGTTTTCCTGGCGCGCAGAATTGTCGTAGACAGCAAAAACAATGTGGTCAAAAAACTGTGCATACTGTTCCTCGATCAAAACAGTCGCAAAGTAATTTGCTACGTCCTCAGCTTTGTTGCGGAATACTCCGCAGCCGTACGCTCCCAAAATGATCGTCCTGTGATTGTGAAGGGCTGCTGCCCGCAAAATTTTCCGGATGCGCTCCTTCATGACAAGACCAATCTTTGCTATATTTTCAGGCTCTCGTTCACGAACAACCCCAGCATTCACAGCAGGCGCCGTAATAAAAGACAAGAGATATGGGTCATGCAAAAGCTGATCGCTTTGGTCGCGGAGCACGGGGACCCGCGGTGAATAAATCATGTAGTCGGAATAAAAGCAGGTTTTCAACTGGCGATGATAGGTGTACATTTCCTGCATTTGCACAATGCAAGGATACAGCCCGGAGGAACGCGCCAAGCTCTCTTCCTGCGCCTGGCTTCCCCCGAGGAATCCTCCACCCGGATTTTTGGCGGAAGCAAAATTCAAGCATATGACATCTGCTCGTTTCTCAGAAACGACGAGGCGCTTGGCTGCATCCAGGCTGGATTCCGAGGTAACCTCGACCTTGGCACGCAGTTGTGCAGCCGTTGTTTGATGCGTTGGCAGTTGTACTGTGTCTGCAGCCAAATCATTTGGACGATACAAGACCGACTGGCTGATTGCAGCAGCGAGATCCTCCGTAATGCTCTTCTTTTCTCCCGCTTTGTTCACGTAGTAGCCCTGCTCTATGATTTGCAGCGTCTCTTGCGCGATTCGTACGCGCACGCTTCGATTATGTCCCTGATTCATTGTGATTTCCTCCCTGGTACGGGGCTACGTCTGATCCATCCATTCCGGGTTAAAGCGGAAATACTTGGATGGTCGGTGCCCGGCATGTTTTCGATATTGATTCGTTTCCAGCACTTTGTCGGCTACCTTCCTGCGAAACGCCGCAGCCAGCAGCTCACGTCCCAAAATCACTTCGTACACCTGTTGCAGATCGCTTAATGTGAACAGCTCCGGCATTAAGGCAAAGGCGATATCGGTGTATTCAATCTTGTTGCGCAATCGCTCCAGTGCGTATTGAATGATTTTGGCGTGATCAAATGCAATGTTGTTCGACTCTACAATTTCGCGGGTCTCATGTACGGCGCGGCCCGTTACTGTTTTGGTAATTTTAATCGTGGCAGACAGTTCCTCTTTCTCGTGTACCAGTCGCAGTTCCAGCCATTTTTCAGTAATGGAGCCGTCAATCGTCGCCGTCTTTGTTTCTTTCAGCCACCTGTCCTCGATGCGGTACCACTCCGCTTCCTCTGCATCATCCCCTGCCTGCAGCTGTAAAGACGAACTGTCTACCAAGGCCATGTACGACGTGCTGATAACCCATGTCCGTGGATCTCTGCCCGCATCTCCCCAGGTGTAGAGCTGCTCCAAGTAAATGTCGTCTACGTTTGTTTCCGTACGCAATTCGCGTCTGGCAGCCTCCTCCAGACTCTCCCCAGGTGTAACAAACCCACCTGGCAACGCCCATTGGCCGATATACGGATGTTCACCACGCTTCACGAGCAAAATTTTCAACGACTTGGGCGAGAGCTTGCGGTAATTCTCCTCCAGCTCATCCATCACGGTGAATACCAGCATATCGACTGTCACAGACGGCCGCTCGAATTGGCTGACATCATAAGCTTCCAAGTACTCCTGTTCGGTTTGACCTTGTTTATTGACATAAGGTTTACCCTTCATCCAATCGCCTCTTTTTGCTACTGATTTGTTGTTGCCTTCTTGTTATTAACAAAATGTTATTATCAAGTTGTTGGTATCATATTACTCTTTCCTGTTTTTGGTGTCAATAAAAATTACCCACTTCAAGCGAGAGTTTTTATTGTCTTAAAAAGCCGCGTAGAAGAAGCGCATTTCCAGTCCAAGCGCCTCTGGAGCCCGCCCTAGCGTAGTAATAAATGGCGGGGGTTTTCAGCTTCACTTATGGAATACTTCCTCGAAACTTCTACGTTTGAAGCGCTCCCGCCATTTATTGCGAAGCGGACAGTCTTCACCCCTTGCAGGGCGGAGGCCGAAGCGTAGACTGGAAATGCGCTTCTTCCCACCACCCTAGCCACTTTTTAAAACAAAACAAAAAGCCCCCTGCCAGCTAAATTCACTGACAGGAGGCTTCTTAAAATTATTAATAGCTTAGATTAAGCCGCACTTGGATCGGCTTTTACTGCCTGAACATAATCGTCTGCTTTCTTTTGGTCGAACTGACCTTCCCAACGGGAGATTACGATTGCTGCCAACGCATTACCTACAACGTTAACAACTGTACGAGCCATATCCATCAAACGGTCTACACCGGCGATGAAAGCAAGACCTTCTACTGGGAGACCTACAGAGCCGAGCGTAGCCAACAGTACTACGAACGATACTCCCGGTACACCAGCGATCCCTTTGGACGTAACCATCAGTACGAGCATCAGCGTGATCTGTGTACTGATTGGCATGTGAATACCATACATTTGCGCAATGAACAGAGCCGCCAGTGCCTGGTACAGTGTGGAACCATCCAGGTTGAAGGAGTAGCCTGTCGGAATAACAAAGGACGCGATCGCCTTCGGACAGCCCATCTTCTCCATTTTTTCCATGATTTTAGGCAGTACAGTCTCGGAGCTGGAAGTGGAGTAAGCCAACAACAGCTCGTCCTTCAGCACACGCAGGAGGGAAGTGATTTTGACTCCGCTGATACGTGCGATGATACCCAATACCACCAAGATGAAGAACACCATGGCAACGTGAACCAAAATAACCAGTTTCCCCAATGGAATCAAGGAAGACAAACCAAATTTGGAAACGGTAACACCAATCAATGCAAAAACACCAAACGGAGCAAAACGCATGATGGTGTTCACAACCCAGAACATGGCGTCCGCGACTCCATTGAAAAAGTTGAGAACCGGCCTTCCCTTCTCGCCTGCTGCTGCGACACCAAGTCCAAACAGAACGGAGAAGAAAATAATCGCTAACATATCACCACGAGCAAGAGAATCAAAAATATTCGTTGGTACAATCTTAACGAATGTTTCCACCATACCGTGGCTCTGTGTTGATTCTGCCGTGTCTACATACTTGTGGATATCAGTCTTGGTAAGGACTGTTCGGTCCACACCGACACCCGGTTGAAAGATGTTCGCCGCCAAAAGACCAACGATAATGGCAATCGTGGTAACGATTTCAAAATACAAAATTGTCTTACCACCGATTTTGCCCAACTTCTTCATGTCACCTACGCCTGCTACGCCCACAATAAGCGTGGCAACAACGATCGGAACGACAATCATTTTAATCAATCGGAGAAAAATATCACCGATAGGCTGTAAATAGGTCGCCACTGCTGGGTTGCCGTAAAAAATAGCACCCACCAGGATACCCAGAATGAGACCGACGACAATTTGCATCGCTAATCCAAACCGCTTCATTCTGACACCTCGCTATGAAAGATTAAGATGTAGCTCTCAAGTCGATATGCTGATACGCATCAAACTCGAGTGGTATATAGGTGAGCATTATATCATGAATTTTTGTGTTTTCCCCTTTTTTGTATTCTTTTCATTTCTTTATTTTTTCTGACAATATCTATCAATTTCGCGATAAGATTGGGTTCATTGTGTTCGCTTCTGGAAAAATGATAAAATAAGGGAATCAATTTTCAGCGATTTTTCATTCAGAATGGAGCGCAGTCATGACGATTCGGAAAATGATCATCCTGCTATTAGTTCTAGCAGTCGGGTTGTTTCTTTTGCCTTACTCCGTCCCCTTTTTGCTAGCACTGTTAACAGCAATTCTGGTTGAACCGCTCGTCTTATTCCTTACCAAAAGGCTACGAATGAATCGATTGAGTGCGGTAATCGCTTCCTTTTTCCTCTTCCTCATTTCTTTTGGGATCATACTGTACTGGATCGGTACGCAGATTGTGGTTCAGGGAATTGTTTTGGCTCAGCGATTACCGGCCTTTTCGCAGCATATTTTTGAGTTGGTCGAGTCCTATTTGATGAGCTGGGAAACGTACTATGCGTCGTTACCTGCCGAAACCGTATCGGAAATCCAGAGCGTCTTCGCTGGGCTTAAAAACTGGGCGCTTACTTCAGCCTCCACGATTGCCAAAGGTATTCTCGGTGTGGCAGCCATCGTTCCGGGCTTTTTGATCTCTACGATTATTTACTTGGTTGCCTTGTTTTTGATCAGTCTCGATTTGCCGAAATTGCGTGCGGGCTTCATGCGAATGTTCACGGTGTCTGCTCGTGAAAAGGTCGAGGTGGTTATCTCTCAATTGAACCGTGCCACCGTTGGTTTTTTACGTGCCCAAATCATCTTGAGCCTGATGACGTTCACGCTGTCCTTTTTGGGATTACTCATTTTACAGGTCAAGTATGCAGCCGTCATTTCGCTCATGATCGTTTTCGTCGATATTCTCCCCATCTTGGGGGCAGGCTCGTTCCTCGTTCCATGGGCTATTTACAACTTCTTGATGGGCAACTCTTATTTGGCAATCGGACTGATCGTCATCTTCCTCGTGATTACGGTCGTCCGCCGCATTATTGAACCCAAGGTACTCGCATCTAATCTGGGAATTAGCGCCCTAGCCGCTCTTGTCAGCATGTTCCTCGGATTTCAGGTGATTGGATTTTTCGGGCTGATACTCGGTCCAGCGCTCGTCATTATCTACGAGGCGCTGCGAAAAGCTGGCTTCTTGAATTTCAAAATAGATTTTTGATGGGCATAGAAGTTTGGTAGTGCTACGGCCGTTTTTTCCGGTGATGAAATCGGAGAATCGGCCGTTGATATAGAAAGATCTGGGGGAGAGCTTATGTGTGCGTACAAAGAACTGACCACCTCACAACGAACAATCATGACGCCAGGGCCCGTCGAGGCCGAACCTAGTGTTCTTCGCATGATGGGTTCACCCATTCTGGGGCAATTCGATCCAGAATTCACGAACATTATGAATGAAACAATGGAAATGCTTCGGAAATTGTTCCAGACATCCAATCATTGGGCATTCCCGATAGACGGAACCTCCCGGGCGGGCATTGAGGCCGTTTTGTGTAGCATAATCGAACCAGGAGATCGGGTGCTTGTACCCATTTATGGACGATTCGGGCACTTGCTTACAGAGATTGCGGAAAGGTACGGCGCAGATGTGATTACGATGGAAACACGCTGGGGAAGTGTCTTTGAGCCGCAGGACGTGATTGCTGAAATCGAGCGAGTTCGGCCCAAAATCGTAGCAATGGTTCACGGCGAAACATCCACTGGCTGTATTCAGCCTTTGAAAGAAATCGGGGAAGCTTGCCGCCAGATGGATGTCCTGTTTGTCGTCGATGCTGTCGCCTCTATCGGCGGGACAGAAGTGAAGGTGGACGATTGGTATATTGACGCATGTATTGGCGGCACACAAAAATGCTTGTCTGTCCCCTCTGGGATGGCTCCTATCACGTTTAATTCTCGTGTAGAAGCACTCTTGCTCCAACGGAAAAAAATTGAGCGTGGACTCGCTGATCCCTCTGCTCCGAAATCTGCTCAAACCCGAACGATTCGCAGCAATTATTTTGACTTGAGCCAGCTCATGGATTACTGGGGACCCGCACGGCTGAACCACCATACGGAGGCGACCACGATGTTGTACGCCTTGCGAGAAGGTGTGCGCATTGCCCTCACAGAAGGCCTGGAGGCGAGATTCGCCAGACATCGCTTGCATGAACAAGCCTTGGTCGCTGGTGTGTTGGCGATGGGTTTGCAGCTCTACGGCGATCCGGCTTGCAAGCTTCCTGTCGTGACCTGTATCAAAATTCCTGACGGGCTCGACGGAGAGTCAGTGCGTGCCATGCTGCTCGAAGATTTTCATATTGAAATTGCCAGTTCCTTTGGGCCGTTAAAAGGGACAATCTGGCGGATTGGCACAATGGGCTACAGCTGCAGGAAGAAAAATGTATTGCATGTGCTAGGGGCGTTGGAAGCGGTTCTTCTCCGGCATGGCGCCCGTGTACACGCAGGACGCGCCGTTCAAGCTGCGTTGGATATCTACGATCAGGAAAAAGCACAAAGCAGCTAGCCCCTCTTAAGCAGAAAAAGCCTTTGTCCTTCCCCACTTACTCAGGGGGAGACAAGGGCTTTTCTTTCTGCTGCACACGTGCCAATAAATCGACGATGTGTACGGCCTCCATCTTTCCTTCCAGTCCCGCTCGATGAATGCCTGCTTTCATTTGCAACAGACAGCCCGGATTCGAGGTCACTAAAATGTCTGCTTGAGTAGCTGCTACATGACCCATTTTTTCATCCAAAAGGCTCCCGGCCATCTCAGGCTGCACCAGATTGTAAATGCCAGCTGAACCGCAGCAGCGATCTCCTTCGCGAAGTTGTACGTATGTAGCTCCCGGAATGGCTTGCAAGAGGTTCACTGGCTCTTTTGTCACCTTCATCCCGTTACGCAGGTGGCACGAGGATTGATAGGTGATTCGTTGCGGCAATGACTGCCACTCTTTTGGCTCAACGAGGAGTGTAAGTACCTCGCTAATATCCTTCACGCGTGAAGCGAACCATTGTGCTCTCTCCTGCCACTCGGCATCTTCCGCAAGCAAATGGTCGTAATCTTGCAGCATCGCCCCGCAACCACCTGCATTGGATACAATGATATCCACGTCAGCCTTGTGAAAAGCAGCCACATTTTTTCGCGCCAGATGGCGAGCCTGTTCACGTTCACCGCTATGTGCATGGAGAGCACCGCAGCAAACCTGGTCTGGAGCGATGATGACCTCACAGCCTGCCTCACTCAGAATCCGCACGGTGTTGCGATTCGTCTCATTGAACAGGACATCCATGATGCAGCCGTGGAACATTCCTACACGATACTTGCGCTCGCCTGCCGCTGGAATAACCGTGCCACCGAAAAAGTCCACGATACCTTTTCCAGAAGCTTCTGGCATGATCGCTTCCATTTCCCTCATTTGCTTTGGCAGAATGGACAGCACTCCCAGCTTGCGAACGACTTTTTGCACGCCTGAACGCTGATAAAAGCGCAACAGCCCACCGAGCTGGTACATGCGCTTCTGATGAGGAAACAGGTGGAAAAACGCGAGCTTGCGGACGAGTTTGACCCACCATGGATGCTCCTGCACCTCTTCGATCGCTTCTCTCGTCTGCTCGATCAGTTGACCGTACGGCACACCTGCTGGACATACTGGCTCACATGCCCGGCAGCCTAGACATAGATTCATTTGATCGACGAAATTCTTGTCTGGCTCCATGACACCGTCTGCTACAGCTTTCATCAAGGCGATGCGACCTCGTGGAGAAGCTGCCTCGTAGCCTGTTTCCCGAAAAGTCGGACAAGCTGGCTGACAGAAGCCACAGCGCATACAGTTGGACAGTTCATCGTAATCGAGTTTCTTTACCAGGGCTTCTTTAAGCACGCTGGATCACCACTCTGTTCCGGGACTGTTTGGCAAACATCTTGTCAGGATTCAGTAGATTGTGAGGATCGAAAGCGTGCTTGATGCCTTTCATGATCTCCATACCTGCGGCCCCTACTTTCCACTCCAGATACGGTGCCTTGACGATTCCTACGCCATGCTCTCCCGTAATCGTTCCGCCCAAATCGATTGCCGCTGCGAAAATTTCCTCGAAGGCATGCTCGACACGCTCGATCTCTTCCGTATTGCGGGCGTCTGTCATGCAGGTCGGATGCAAATTGCCGTCTCCCGCATGGCCAAAGGTACAAATGCGCAGATCGTATCGCTCTGTAATCTCTTGGATCGCGGCGACCATCGGCGCAATCGAGGCCCGAGGAACGGTTGCGTCTTCCAAAATGGTCGTCGGACGCATCCGTGACAACGCGGCGAGTGCACTGCGTCTGGCCGTCATCACCTCATCAGCTTCCTCCGCTGTCGTCGCTACCTTGATTTGGACCGCATTATTCTTCTCGCAAATCGCAGCGATCTGCCCCATATCTCGATCAACCGTCTGCGGCTCTCCGTCCTGTCCGATCAGGAGAATCGCCGCGACATCTGTCGGTAGCCCGATCTGTTTGAAATCCTCGACAACACGGATCGTGCCCTGATCGAGAAATTCCAGCGTGCCAGGGATGATCCGATTGGCAATGATATCGGAAACAGACCTCGCTGCCTGTGCCATATCTGAAAACATCGCGAGCATAACTCGCTGTGTCTGCGGCTTCGGAATCAGCTTGAGAATAGCCTCGGTAATGATCGCCAATGTGCCCTCGCTGCCGACCAAAAGTTTGGTCAGATCATAGCCCGCCACATCCTTCATCAGCTTGCCTCCGGTGCGAATGACCTCTCCGTTCGGCAAAACAGCTTCGAGACCCAGCACGTAATCCTTGGTTGTCCCGTACTTCAACCCGCGCAGTCCACCCGAATTAAGCGCAATATTCCCGCCAATCGTGGAGATGACCATACTGCCTGGATCGGGTGGGTAAAACAAACCGAGCTCCTCTACCGCCTGATGGATGTCGACCGTTCGGACCCCCGGCTGCACCGTTATCGTCAAATTTTGCTCGTCAATCTCTACAATCTGATTCATCCGGCTCAACACCAAAACAATTCCGCCCCCGACTGGTATCGTTCCACCGCATAGATTAGATCCAGCCCCACGCGTCACAATCGGGATGTGGTGTCGTGCTGCAACTCGCATGACCTGTTGGATTTCGGCAGTGCTCTGCGGCATGACGACCACATCCGGCAATGCCTGCTGCATTGGCGTCGCGTCATACGAATAAGCGACTAATGCTTCCTGTTTGTCGAGACAGTTTTTCGCTCCGACGATAGCACACAGCTCTTCGCGAATAGATTCTGGCAACATGGAATCTCTCCACCCTTTCCCATGAACTTAGTCCAACTGCGAAATTGCTTCCCTGATTCTTCCATTGGTAACATTCAACAAACGAGTGGCTTCTTCCCTGCTCGATCCGGTTAGCTTCATGATAATGGCTGTCTTCGCATCACCGTCTGCCTGATCAGCCAGTTGCTCCGCTTCCTCGTAACTCGCTCCGGTTATTTCCATGATGATCCGCTTTACTCGTTCTTTTAGCTTGAGGTTGGTCGCTTGCACGCTGACCATCAAATTTCCGTACACTTTGCCCAAGCGAATCATCGTCGCTGTCGTCAGCATGTTCAGCACCAGCTTTTGGGCCGTTCCTGCCTTGAGCCTCGTCGATCCGGTCAATACTTCCGGTCCTACGACGACATTAATTGCTACATCTACGCCTTCATTGATGTACGAAGGTTTGTTGCAAGCGACAGCAATCGTCTTGGCTTTGATCCTCTGTGCCTCCGCCAAAACACCGAGAACATACGGAGTCCGTCCGCTGGCTGCGATCCCTACGACCACATCATTTTTGGTCACACCGTATTTATGCACATCTTCTTGACCCAGTTCAAAGGAATCCTCTGCGCCCTCTACCGCGCGTACCATTGCGGATGGCCCGCCTGCTATCACGCCTTGAACGAGCTCAGGGTGGGTACCAAAGGTGGGCGGGCACTCGGACGCATCCAAAATTCCTAAACGTCCACTCGTTCCAGCACCAAAGTAAAACAGTCTTCCGCCCTTTTCCAGTACGTGTGTGATAACCTCTACCGCATCAGATACTTGATCGAGGACGCGCTCTACCGCATATGGAACTTTCTTGTCTTCATCGTTCATCATTTGTACGATGCCTCGGGCACTCAATTGATCCAAATCACTGCTGCCCTCGTTTTTTCCTTCAGTCGTCAATGCTTGCAAGTTCTCCAGATTCATGCTCTATCGAACCTCCTTTTCAATCTTACTGCCCCATGTTCACTTCATGACTGATCCAAATGGCAAGTGACAAAGTGCCCTGTTGAAACCTCGCTAGCCACAGGAGCAACCGTTTTGCAAATGTCCATACAGTGGCGGCAACGCGGATGGAATGTGCAGCCAGACGGCGGTTTCGCTGGACTCGGCAGGTCGCCCTCCAAAATGATCCGCTGGGTCGTCAAATGGGGATTTGGTACAGGCACCGCTGATAACAGTGCTTGTGTATAGGGATGCGTGGGTTTCTCGTACAACGATTGTTTATCCGCTACCTCCACCACTTTTCCTAGATACATAACCGCTACCCGATCAGAAATATGGCGGACGACACTCAAATCATGCGAGATAAACAAATACGTCAGATTGAACTCCTTTTGCAAATCTTGCATCAGGTTCAAAATTTGTGCCTGAATCGACACGTCCAGTGCAGACACAGGCTCATCGGCCACAATCAGCTTCGGGCGCAAAATCAGTGCCCTTGCTATGCCAATCCGCTGGCGCTGACCACCAGAAAATTCATGCGGAAAGCGATCCAGTTGCTGCTTGGAGAGGCCGACGATCTGGATCATCTCCTCGACTTGCTTGCGGCGTTCTGCTGAATTGCCGATGCCATGGATGATGAGTGGGTCCTCCAAAAGCTGTCCGATTGTTTTACGTGGGTTCAGCGAAGCAAACGGGTCTTGAAAAACGAGTTGCATGTTGCGTCTGGCTCTACGCAGCTCTGATTCATTGAGCTTGCGGATATCCTGTCCTTCAAAAAAGACTTCTCCATCAGTCGGTTCAATCAAGCGCAGGATGCATCGTCCTGTCGTGGACTTCCCACACCCCGATTCGCCAACGATGCTGACAGTCTCGCCAGGATAAACAGCAAGGTTGACTCCATCGACGGCACGAACGACTTTTTCCTTGCTGAAGAATCCTTGCTTGCTCGTGAAATGCTTGGTCAATGATTTGACTTCCAATAGTGGTTGCCTCATTGCACGTCCTCCTCGCGATACAGCCAGCAGCGGCACTTTTGGTTGTCTGCAACAGGCGTAAGCTCTGGATTTTTCTCACGGCAAATGTCCATGACTTGTGAACAGCGCGGTGCAAAACGACAACCCGCAGGCATTTCGCTCAAAAGGGGCACCGAGCCCGGAATCGCATCCAAACGCACTTGGTTGACACTGACAGAAGGCATTGATTTCAAAAGCCCTCTCGTATATGGATGCTTCGGCTCGTCAAACAG
Organism: Brevibacillus sp. AF8; assembly: GCF_021270385.1. Classification (NCBI taxonomy): domain Bacteria; kingdom Bacillati; phylum Bacillota; class Bacilli; order Caryophanales; family Paenibacillaceae; genus Brevibacillus; species Brevibacillus sp. AF8. The sequence goes on from NZ_JAGQDN010000004.1 coordinate 105,827, forward strand.
TTGCTTGACGTCGGCTTCCTCTACGATTTGACCTGCATACATGACGATGACGCGATGACACATCTCCGCCACGACTCCCAGATCATGTGTGATAAGCAGGATGGAAGTGCCTTGCTCTTGACGGACTTTTTTCATGAGTTCCAATATTTGCGCCTGAATCGTCACGTCCAAAGCCGTCGTCGGCTCGTCGGCAATCAAGAGCTTGGGCGCACAAGACATCGCCATCGCAATCATCACACGTTGACGCATCCCACCTGACAATTGGTGCGGATAGTCGGAAATGATTTCATCAGCACGCGGAATCCCGACTTCTTTCAAAAGCTCGATCGTCCGTCGCTTGGCTTCCTGTTTGGACAGTCCGAGATGCCGACGCAAGGGCTCGCTGATCTGTTTGCCGATCGAATGCAATGGGTTTAGCGAAGTCATCGGCTCCTGAAAAATCATCGCGATCTGATTGCCACGAATCGCTTGCATTTGTTTTTCCGTGAGTAAGAGCAGCTCCTTGTCTTGAAAACGGATGCTCCCGGTCATCTCTACATTCCGTCCCAAGAGCTGCATGATGGACATGCTGGTCACGCTTTTTCCACATCCGGATTCACCGACCACACCGACGGTTTCACCAGGCTCTACAGAGAGGCTGACACCCTCGATCACGGTCAGCTTTTTGCCTGCTTGGATAAAAGAAGTTCGCAAATCATCAATCGTAAGCATTGCTGCCATGAGTACTCCCCCTTTTCATCAGGATGTGTGGTCAGGTTTGATTACAGAAAATAATCGGTTATGGTGAGCGGTCCGCCACGCCCCGATCAACGGGCTCGCGACAAGATGCACGCGGTTTGTCAATGTAATCAGCGCCACGTTTCTCTCCGGGTCCGACCAGATCGACGTTCCTGTAAAGCCGGTATGCCCAAAGGCGCGTTCCGAAACAAGGTCTCCCCCACTACAGCCTGCGGCAAGTTGTTCCAAGGAACCGCCTGTCGGGGAAATGATCCACCCCAAACCTCTGCGATGAATCGAATGGTCTGTGAGTGAGCGAGTAGCCAAGGAACACAGCGTCGGATCAAGCTGTACGGAAGCCTTCCCACTCGTCCATATGTGGATGTAGCGCTCTGTATCAGCCAAGGTGGAAAAAAGTCCGGCGTGCCCGCTGACACCTTCCAAGCCATAGTGGGCGTTGCAATCGTGAACAGTGCCACTAATAACTCCTTCTCGCCAACCGTATCCGGTCAAAGCTTGCTGCCACTCCAGCGCCAAAGGATGTCTAGCTTCTGCTAGCTCCGATAAAAAATTCACCGCCATATTTTGTTCAAAGGCATTGCCCTTCTCCGTAGCAGCAATGTCCATTCCTTGCAGACGTGGTTGTTCCAGCGGCAAGTAGCTTGTATGAAACATTCGGCTCGGTTGAAAAATCAGTCGCTTCGAAAGCGCGTCCAGTTCCTCCTCCCAGATGCGCTCCAGTAAAAAGCCCAACAGCATGAATCCCAGATCGCTGTACACAACATTACGCCCCGGGGCATCCAGCATCGACTCGTTTGCGATGAGCCGCAAATAGTCCTCCCGATTTTTCCCTAGCAAAAAGTACGGACGCCATGCAGGAAGACCCGATGTATGTGTGAGCAGATGAATGATTTTAATCTGCCCTTTGCGTTCCTGATCGTGAGCGCTCGCTAATTCAGGCAAGTAGGTCGTCGCCGAGTCATTCAACGACAACTTGCCTTCCTGCACACTGATGAGGATGAGCGGCAAGGTCACCATCACCTTGGTCAAGGAGGCCATATCATACAGCGTTTGACAATGAACCGGCCTTCCCTCTTGTCCATAGCTTGTTTTTCCCATGCAGACCATCACAGCAGGCGCGCCTTTTCGCAGCATGCTGACAGCGCCTCCCGGAAAAATGCCCTGATGGATCCCTTGCGTCAGACTAGACTCCATTCGTTCTCTGATCTGTTGCACATTCATTCGTTCTCACCTCAGCCTATCGTTCCTATTTCCCACGATGACGCGGGTCGAGAATATCACGGACGGCATCCCCAAACATGTTGCAAGCAAGAATCGTCACCGTCATGGCAAGACATGGCCAGATGATCATGCCCGGAGCCAGCTCCATGTAGCGGCGCGCCTCTGAAATCATCCCACCCCATGACGGGTCTGGCGGCTGAATCCCCAAGCCCAAAAAGCTGAGGGCCGATTCTGTCAGGATCGCACCTGAAATCGCCAGAGAGGATTGAACCAGCAGCGGTGCCGTTACATTCGGAAAAATTTCTTGAAACAAGATACGCGGTGTACTCGCACCGATGGCACGAGCGCTTTCTACGTACTCCAGATTTTTGATAGAGAGAACAGCTCCCCTCACCGTCCGGGTGAAGATCGGGATGTTCACAATTCCGATGGCCATGATCGTGTTGAAGGTTCCCGGCCCTAATGCGGCGACAATCGCCAGCGCCAGCAAAATTTCCGGAAAAGCAAACAGAACGTCCATACAGCGCATGATAAAACCGTCAATCCAGCGCCCGAAGTAGCCAGCGATCAAGCCAAACAGCGTACCGAAAACGACGCTGACAAGAACGGCAGAAAGCCCAACCACCAGCGATACGCGCGCACCGTAGATAATGCGGCTCAAAAGATCACGACCAAATTGGTCCGTACCCAGCAAAAACTCACCCGAGCTGCCTTCCATCCGATGATCCTGAAACATTTGTGTCGGGTCATGCGGAGCCAACACCGGAGCCAGCACTGCCGTCAAACAGAGCAACGCCAGCAAAATGGAGCAGAAGACGGCTGTCTTATTCGCCAAAAAACGCTTTCGAAATGTGCTCATGTCGCATTCCCCTTGTCAATACTTGATACGCGGATCAATCCAGGTATAGATCAGGTCGATGAGCAGATTGACCAGGACAAACACCAGAGCGACGAACAAAACGCCTCCCTGTACAACCGGATAATCCCGCTGATAAATTCCTTCCAGAATGTACTGGCCCAAACCAGGAATCGAGAACAACTGCTCAACGATCACAGACCCGCCCAGCAGGTAACCGATCTGCATACCTGCGATCGTCACAATCGGAATCGAAGAGTTGCGGAACGCATGGCCCATGACGATTCTCCATTTACTGTTACCCTTGGCCCGTGCTGTCCGTATAAAATCTTTGTCCATGGTTTCCAAAAATGCAGAACGAGTCATCCGCATCACACCAGCAGCCACCACAATCCCCATCGTTGTCGCAGGCAGAATGAATACCTTGAACGCCTCGATTGGATTATCCCAGAAGTTCACCACATCAATAGGCGGGAACCAGTTGAAATAAAGTGAAAAGCCGAGCAAGAGCAGTGTCCCGATGGCAAAGTTCGGAACAGAAATGCCTAGTAGCGTAAACACACGAACCACGATGTCTGTTTTGGAATGAGCGCGAATAGCCGAGAGAATCCCGAACGGAATCGCGAGCACCCACCCAATCAGAACGCCAAATACAGTCAGTTGCATGGTAATGGCAAAGCGCTTGAGAATCTGGGGCAAAATCTCTTCTCCTGTGTGGACCGATACGCCAAAATTCCCTTGCAGGATTCCTGTGACCCAATGCAGGTACTGGTTAATCAAAGGCTGATCTAACCCCATGCTTTTATTCAACGCCGCAATCGCTTCCGGTGTGGCACTCGTTCCTAGCATGATGGAAGCTGGATCGCCCGGCACCAGATGCAGGATCGTGAAGATCAAGACGGATATGCCAAACAGGATGGGAATCAGGCTGGCGACACGTTTGATTAGATAAGATCCCACGAGTTTCCCTCCATATTTAGAAACTTGGCTCCGCCTAACCTCTGGCGGAGCCTTCATCACATGTATGCTACTTTACTTAATCGAAGTTTTGATCAGCGAGTATATTTCACCCGCTGCGGACGGCGTGAAATCGATGTTGTCTCGAACCGCGTAGTAGTTTTTCGGAGATGTCAGGAACAGGTTGGGTGCATCTGCTACCAGCATGGATTGTGCTTGATCATACAGCTTTTTGCGCTCTGCTTGATCTACTGTCGTCAGTGCTTTTTGCACCAGCTCATCGTAGGCAGGGTTGGAGTAGTTCCACACGTTGGCAGAGCCAGTTGTCGAGAAGAAGAAACGCATGGAACGGTCAGCATCTACACCAGAAGTGTTGCGGCCTACCATCAAGTTCATATCCTTGGATTTCCACGTATCGATGTAGTTCCCCCACTCAAGCTGGTTGATCTTTGCATTGATGCCGATTGCTTTGAGCTGTTGTTGAATCACTTGTGCCGTTTCTACCATGTCTGGGTAAGTTGCTGCTGTTTCGATTTGGGTTTCGAAACCGTTTGGATAGCCCGCTTCCGCCAGCAATTGCTTCGCTTTTTCTACGTCTGTTTTGTAGGTCGGATAAGTAGCAGGGTCCAAAGCCGAGTTGGTCAAAGCAGGAGCGATCGGACCAGTCAGAGTCGCTTCCCCTTTCCAAACAGTCTGGATAATTTGGTTACGGTCAACGGCATAGCTGATTGCTTCGCGCACTTTTGGATTGTCAAAAGGCTTTTTGTTTACGTTCATGCCCAGGTAACTGTACTCCAAGGATTGGTAGTTCTTGATCTGTACGCCTGGCTTGCCTTCCAAGAGCTTCGCAGAATCAGCAGACACCATGCTGATATCGACTTTACCGGAGCGAATTGCAGCGAGACGCTCAGCCTCGTCCTTCATAATTTGGAACTTGATGGACTCTACCTTTGGCAGTTCTTTATTGAAGTAATCCGCATTTTTCTTCAGTAGGACATATTGTCCCGACTCACTTTTTTCCATTTTGAATGGACCAGTACCGATAGCTTCCTTGGTCAGGTCAGTGGAGCCTGCTGGCACGATAGAAGCATAGGCGCTTGCCGTATTTGCAACGAATGAGGCATCCGCATTTTTCAGCTTGAAGACAACCGTCGTTGGATCTTTCACTTCAATTGCTTCTACGCTGGAAAAATACGATTTCGCGATCGAACCCGTGTCTGGGTTCATGATTCGCTCAAAGCTGAATTTTACGTCATTTGCCGTCATGTCTTTGCCATTGTGGAATTTGACGCCTTTTTGCAGGAACATCGTGACCGTTTTTCCGTCCGGCGCAATCTCCCACTTCTCTGCCAGATTCGGTATTATGTTCATGTTCTCATCCAGCTTGGTCAAGCTATCGTAAATGAGCGCATAGACGCGCACACTGGATGCCGCTGGAACCTTGTGGGGGTCATAGCCCACTGGCTCTTGCTCGGCTGCCACGATCAGTTCTGTTTTTGCTTGTCCTTCCGCTGACTTGCCTTGCTCTGCGGGTGCTGTTCCTCCACCAGAACAAGCGGAAAGCACGAGAGACAATGATAAGAAAAAGCCTGCCAATACTCGTTTTTTCACGATGGTACCCCCTCTGTTGTTCTCATGTTAGAAGCATATATTTCCTAACGGCACGGCCCTCTTCGCCCCTGTTACGGATGGCACATTGGATGGTCGTCCCATTAGTGTCTCATGACCCAAAATGGCAAAAGCGACGGCTTCCTTCGCATCGTCAGGCATCCCAAACTGCTGCGCCGTCATCACGGTCATTCCTGTCGGCAATTGACGCTGCAGCATGGAGAGAAGCGTCTGGTTATGAGCGCCTCCCCCTGAGACAATTACTTCCTCCACTTTGGTTGTTGGTAATACGAATTGCATGTAGGCGTTCGCAATTGTCGTAGCAGTCAATGCTGTCACGGTTGCCAACAGATCCGTCTGACTGATCCCGATTTGATTCGCATCATGGAACAGCTCTTGGGCAAAAGCTCTGCCGTATACTTCGCGGCCTGTGCTTTTCGGTGGCTTGATCTGGTAATAAGGGTCTTTCAGCCATTTTTCCAGTAACACTGAAGAGACGGTGCCGTTTGCGGCCAGCTTGCCACCCTCGTCATACCTCATCTGTCCGTTGGTCATGAGCTGGACGATTTGATCCATGATCATATTGCCAGGGCCCGTATCAAAAGCGACGACCTGATCGATAGCTGCACTTGCAGGAAGCAATGTGACATTGGCGATTCCACCAATGTTTTGCAGCAGTCTGCCTTTTTGCGGATGGCGGAACAAAATATAGTCCGCATACGGAACAAGCGGTGCACCTTCTCCATCAGCAGCCAAGTCTCGAGCGCGGAAGTTTCCCACTACCGGTATATCCGTACGCTCAGCCAGTGTGGACAGCTCGCCGATTTGCAAGGACGCCCTGACCTGTGTCATTCCTTGTGGTCCGGGAAATGGCGTCCGCCCGGCAACATGCCAAATGGTTTGTCCGTGCATACAGACTGCGTCTACTTCCGCTGTCGTGACACCAGCTTTTTGCAACAACTGCTGTACCGCATAGGCATACCATTCAGATAAGCCGTAATGAACCGCAGTCAGCTGATCCACTCTCGCTGTCTCTACACTACACAGATTCATGACCCACTCACGCAAGTCATCGGAGTATGGCATATAAAAAAAATCGCGGAGAGTCACATTTTCGATCTCGCCCTGTTCATCCGTGCGGATTTCTACGAGTGCGGCATCAATGCCATCCAGCGAAGTACCCGACATGAGGCCGATGAGTACATGCTCATTTTTCGCACGATAATCGAGCAAATTTGCAGGTTGATCCATGTCAAAAGCCCCCATATTGAGAATCGAGAATCGTTGAAAAATTCGAACCTGTTATCGCTTTCATTATATGTAGTAAAATTACACAAGTCAATCAGTTATTAGTAAATTTTATTTCTTTAAGCAACAACCAAGCACAGGTCTCACCCCTTTCAAGCTGTCTCAGCACCAGCCCGTTCTATTGAGAAAAACCAGCGATGTTATGGGTATGTTTTCCTATTAAAAAGTTTTATATATCAGCCAATGATTTCGTCTACAAACGCAAACAAGCCGAGCCTCTTTCACAAAGGCTCGGCTTGTCTTCTTATGGTAAGGATCGTATTAGGCAAACAAACTGATCAAGTTCCCATCCGGGTCTTTCACGATGGCATACCGCTGCCCCCAGAACGCATCCCATGGCTCACGGTGACTCTCGTATCCTTGGGAAACGATTTTCGTGTACAGCCCATCAAGCTCCGCAGCATCCCCACACAAAAAAGCCAGCTCAATCCGATGCCCGACAGGTGCTTCCCATCCTCCATATACACCCTTGGCAACTTCCATTGTATCAAAGGCGAGACGAACACCGTCCTGCGCTACCTCCACATGCGGCTCTTCATTTGCACCTTCGGGTATATCGAAACCGAGTACCCGATAGAAGTCCAACGCTTTTTTCATGTCCTGTACGACAATCCCTACCATATCAAGCTTGATTCCCACATCACTCACTCCTGTTCACTCTTGATTTCTTGCTGGACGCGCTTGGGCAGTTTTTGGAGCACCGTTTCGTACGCATGCTCGATCATCCTTTCCCATAAGCCTTCGGGAATGTCAGCGTCCAAGTAGACAGAATTCCAATGGGATTTATTCATGTGATAGCCAGGTACGATCCCTTCATATGTCTCGCGCAATTCCTCCGCACGCATCGGGTCGCATTTCAAGGTGAGGATGCGAACACCTTTGGAATCGCCCCCGATCATCGCAAATATTTTGCCTCCGACTTGGTAACGATCGCATTCCCAATCCATCTGATAGTCATGGGTGGCACCGGGCTGCTTCCGGCAGTATGTATCCAATGTTTGTTCATTCACATGAATTCACCATCCTTTCCTTAGGGTAACGCATCTCGCCAAAAGAAGATTGTAAAAAACGGACAACTTTTAAAGACTATCGATTCACACGATCTGGCGAGACAATTTTGCTTGGAGCTACACCGTAAAAAGTGTGAAAGCTCTTGATCAAGTGCGACTGATCGTAATAGCCACACTGGAGAGCGGCATCTGTAAACGAAGTGCGCGTTCCCTTTGCCAGCATTTGCAGCAGCCCTTGAAATTGAATGATTCGTCCGAGTTCCTTCGGGCTCATACCCAATTGCTGTTGAAACGTCCTGCGCAAGGTTCTCTCGCTGTAATTCACTTTCTCAGCGAGCGCTCCCATGGAAAGATTTCCTCTGTATTCATACAAATAGTTCATGCTTGTCAATAGCAACGGGTCTGCTGGATCATCCATCCACATTCGTTTGATAAGCTCCCGCTCCAACAAAACGATTCGCTCCGCCGTGTCGGAGGCTTCAAGCAAGCCTTCTATCACCTCATCCGCCTCTTTGCCCCAGATGTCTTCCAGATTGGGATGATGTCCGTTGATCATGGCGACGGGGTAGTGCAAAAAGCGGGCCGCTCCCTCAGCGTAAAATCGAATGCCGATCAAAGATTGTGGTTCGGTTACTAGCATGTCTTCGTACGTCCGCATCAGTCCCGTTAGAAATGCCCCCTTCTTTACAGAAGTAGCTCTGAGATTGAAAATGATATCGACGCAGCCATCCGGAATGACTCGGCTCGCATGTGCGATACCCTCGCCGTTGTACTCTGAGACCCAGTAGCAGGCGATATAGTTCGCCAAGCTTTTATTGGGCATGTACTCTCGGTAACGGTACTCATTTTGGACGTTCGCTCGTTGCAGAGTCGGAGGTTGCACTGGGCGATATAGCCGCATGATTTTCGCCATCCTTGTCCAATGATTAGAACATATATTCCCCCACAATTTTTGAAATCCTTCTCACTCCTCGGCATTTTTTGAAAAACGCCAGTCTCATCGGGAGCCAGCAAAAACGGTCGAGAATGTAGTTGCATATGCTGGAACGAATGGATTTTTCGTAAAGCGAGGTGCATGATGTGATCTCCTCCTCCAAGTGGAGTCTTCATCAGTTCTTTTCAAAAAGTCCTTACATTCGCCCTTACCTGCCGCCTACTTCTTTATATCAGCCCGAAAGCTTGGATTCGTATGTAGCGAAGTATTCTACTGTCTATATCAAACCGACGAGAACCCATATGGGAAAAGGGATTATTCGCGTCTGGAAAACGGATAGCGGGGGCTATCAATTTGTGAAGGAGCGCGGAGAGCCTATGCAGGCAGATTCTTTAGCTGACTTGAAGCAGAAGCTTGCCGCTCAATGCACAGAAAAAAATTATGTCATACAAAAAGGGCTGGATTTAGCTGAAATCGACGGTCGTCCCTTTGACATTCGTGTCATGATGATGCGCAATGGCTTGGGCAAATGGCAATATGCCGGCATGCTAGCCAAGGTCGCTGGTGCCGACAGCATTATTACCAATGTAGCTCGCGGCGGCGGATATGCCGTCACAGTCCCGCATGCCTTGAAAAAGTCTGGAGCTGTCACGCCCGACAAAATAAAAAGTATCGTCTCTCAGTTGATCCAAATCAGTCACCGCGTATGTGCCCACTTTAATAAATATCGGCACAGCGCGCAAATCGGCGTCGATTTTGCCATTGATAAAGCTGGAAACCTCTCCATTATTGAGGTCAATTACGACTTTCCTTCCCACGGGCTGTTTGCCAAGCTCAAAGACAAGACTTATTACCATACGATTAAAAGACTTCACTATCAGTATAAAAACCGCGTGAAACGAAAACAGAGGAAGGCATAATCGCCCTCCTCTGTTCGTCTGATTCGTGTATGTGTCTTATTCGGGTGCCAATGCCGTTCCTTTTGTCTCCAGCATGGAGGTGCAGTTCGGGCAGCGCGTAGCCTTGATTGGAATCGCGGAGATGCAATGCGGGCACTCTTTCGTTGTCTCTGGTGCTTTCTCCACTTCTTGCTTGCGTTTGAAACGGTTGAGCTGTTTGATGACGATAAAAATAGAAAAGGCAATAATGACAAAATCAATCACAGAGTTGAGGAACAACCCGTAGTTCAGCGTGGCAGCATGAGCTGCTTTTGCTTCAGCGATCGTCTTATAAGGAACCCCGCTCAAATTGATGAACAAACCGGAGAAATCTACCTTGCCAAGAAGTAATCCGATCAATGGGGTAATAATGTCATTAACGAGTGAGGTAACAATTTTACCAAAAGCCCCACCAATAACAACACCGACAGCGAGATCCATGACATTTCCTTTTAACGCAAACTCTTTAAACTCTTTTAACATAATGACTTCCTCCTTACCTACCTAAAACATATTGTAAAAAATGGCTGACAAAGCGTTCATGATCAACTTCCAGGCACACATCCACATTCGGCGGCTGGGCTGGATGTTCCCGTCTGTCTCCAATCGTACGGGCATCACTGGCTCCCCCGGACGTATCTACCGCAACATGCATTGGGACTGACTTCACAAACGTTGGATCAATGACGACACCTACCGCCAACGGATCATGCAGACCGCAGCCGCGCAAGTTGCCCACTGTCGCGTAGGCATTCATGTAAACCTCGCACATATCCGCGAAAACATGGCTTAAGCGTGTATCCTTCGCTCTCCATTCCTGCAAATGTTCGCGGGTAAGCAGCGTTTGCATCGTCACATCCAGGCCTACCAGCGTCACGGGAATACCAGACTGGAAGACGTACGCTGCGGCTTCCGGATCAGCGCAAATATTCGCCTCCGCTACAGGCGTGCGATTCCCCGGCTCCGTTACAGCTCCCCCCATCACGACCACTCGTTTGACAAGGGATACGATTTCTGGAGCAGCCATAATCGCCCTCGCCAAATTAGTCATGCTCCCGACGGTCACGAGCGTCAATTCGTGAGGATTTTCCTTAATCGCAGAGATGAGAAATTGTGTGGCACACTGTGGCTGAGCCGTTGTCGATGGATCTGGAAGGACCACATTGCCTAGCCCGTTTTCACCGTGGAATAGCCTTGCTTTTCCTGTAAGGTCGCGAACAATCGGCTTCGATGCCCCCTGATAGACAGGAATCGCAGACGCACCCAGCAGCTCGAGCACCTGTAAGGTATTGCGTGTTGCTTCCTCCACCGTAATATTGCCAAAAGTCGTGGTAATCCCACACACTTCAAGAGCAGGCGAGTGAACGGCATAAGCAATCGCCAGCGCATCATCAATCCCGGTATCTACATCCAAAATGATTTTTTCCATGCGCTTATAACCCTCCCTGATCCAAAACGGTTTGCAGCCAGCGCTCTGCCTCTGCCATCTCAACCTCAACACATACAGCCGTATCGGTTCCTACACTTGGTTTTGCCCGTAGATCAGCTAGAATGGCACCCCGTGATAATTCACTTTTGCATTCGACTGAGAGCTTCATCTGCTCGGTTCGCATTTTATCAGGCGAGAGAGCCACGAGCATCGCTATCCATGCATGTAACCCACGAGCAGAAGCCGCGAACTGCATGTCCGACATCGTCGTTCTATCGATTAGACCAACTGCTTCTGCGAGACTTCCTAGCATATGTACTTGCTCTTCCGTCAGACGAAACGAGCTGGTTGTATCGAATGGAACGAGCACAAGCGGCAAGCGTGCTGCCAAAACGAGCGCAGCTGCTTCCGGATCACCATGCATGTTTGTTTCGGCAATAGCCGTTACATCTCCTGGTACGCGTATCGCTCCACCCTGCACCACGATTCTCGTAAATTTACTGGCCAACAATGGATCACGCGCGACAGCCAGAGCTAGCGTCGTCAAACGATCAAACGTCACGAGCGTCAATTCACTTTCCTCATCTTGCGTGGTTTCTGCAAGGAGTCGTACACCTTCCGAGGTGGTCGTTTCTACCGTTCCTGAGAAAAGCGGCTGCCTGGCACCTGTAACGATTGGAATTTCATAACCTGGCTGTGCAAAATCAATCAGTTTGCTAGCCAAGCTTGACTGCGTGTCTCTGCAAATGATTCCTGCTACTTGAACATCAGACGATCGCAAAGCATACAGCAAGGCCAGCCCTTGTCCAAATCCACCGCAAAACTCGATGATCAACCGGTGTTTTTTTGCCACAATCTCATCTCCCGCTTCTCGCTATTGCCATTTGTCAAAACCGCTTTTCCTATGCTATCCAAATCAAGAGCAACCGTCAAATATCCAAATACTCATCTCTACCTTCTCTTCTCTTGCATCGAACGGATAACTATTTTACACTTATTCATGACTTCGACAAAAATCGCCATCACGCAAGACTAATGCGCCAAGCCATGCTAAAGGAGTATAACGGTCATGCCTTCGTTGAACCACTCAAACATGGATGCTATTTCTCTCGTGAAAAACCAACTGATCCAAGCGATTATGCTGCACCAAGCGAAGCCTTATCTGCCTGTTTGGGGAGAACTGTTTACATCGTTACGGGAAATCCAAAAGGCAGGCCAGCATTCCCAGAAAAATATACACGTCTATTCCATCGAGCCGACAGGCGACCTCTGGTATTTGTACCGAGAGAATGTTTTTTCTGTCGATCTGCCTGGGATGGGCATCACGATTTCTCTCACACAGGAGCAATTTATTGATGCCTTGCTAAAAGGAAGCTTTCAACCTACCCTATCGATAACAAAGCCGTCATGAGAAACGAAACGGCTTTTTTTCATGCATTTTGGACAAAAAAAAGCCCCAAGATCAAATCTTGGGAGAGAGTAGTACGTTATATTCACGTGAATAAGCTTATTTTATATCCCACTACTCACTCATTCTAGCTGTATATTCAGGTAAATGTACCTATTATATCCTATGATCAAAAAAAAGAGGCGGCCCTTCTGCACAGATTGGGTGCCGCCATCCCGAACTTCCCCAAGTTCGTTCATATTCGAATTGTACTATGAAACAGTCCTATCGAAAAGTGTCAGGTTTTGTTTTCCTGTGAATTATTGCAAATCCCTGACGCCTGCTTAAGGCCATCAGGGAGCATTCTATTTGCTATCGTTGTTGAGCACATCAGCAGCTCTCGGTCCAAAAATGATATACAAATAGACATATTGGCTGACGCTAACGCGAGGAAAGACGAACGCAACACTGCTCTTGCCCTCTTGCTGTCTGACAAAATAACGCAATTTGCTTGTTTTGATCCTTTTCACAATGCGTGTCGCTTCTCGCCATGGTACGGAAAATTGAACGCTTTTTTCCATCAGCACCAACACCTCTCACGGCTAGTATGCCCCGGATTGGTAAAATTACACACTCACTCATACCGCAGTGCGTCAATTGGTTTGAGCTGTGCTGCTTTTCTCGCCGGATACACACCAAAAATGACACCAACCAATGTAGAGGTCAAAAACGCGTACATGATCGGCGACAGACTAATTGAGGTTGCCATCTGACCGAGCTTGCTAACCAAAAACGCAGCCCCTACCCCTAAGGCAATGCCAATCACCCCGCCAATCAGGCTAAGCGTAACCGCTTCGATCAAAAACTGACGGAGAATATCTCCCCGCTTCGCTCCAATCGCTTTGCGAATTCCGATCTCCCGTGTCCGCTCTGTGACAGAAACAAGCATAATGTTCATTACGCCGATTCCACCAACAATCAGCGAGATGGCAGCAATACCAGATAAAAGCGCCGTCATCGAGCTGGATACTGACTGTGCCGTGCTTAAAATGTCAGATTGAGACGTAATGCGGAAGTCATCGGTAGCTTGTGGCCGTAGTTTGTGATTGGAACGAAGGGCTTGCTGAATATCTTGTTGCGCCTTCTCCATCAAGTCCGACGATGCTGCCGAGACATAGATCGAGCCCACATTTTTGCCTCCAGTCAGCCTGTTCATCGCAGTGGTAATCGGAATGATGATCCGATCATCGTTGTTTGTCATACCTGAACTACCCTGGCTCTGCAATACGCCGATGATCGTAAACGGAATCCGGTTGATCTGAACGGTTTGCCCCACTGGATTCGCTCCTTTAAACAGGTTGCTGACCACCTCTGTCCCCACGACAGCCACGTTGTATTGCATCTTCACTTCAAAATTGCTAAAGAAGCGTCCTTGTCCTACTTCTACATTCCTCACCTGCGGGAAATCGGCTGACGTCCCCTCGAGCATACTGGAATAGTTATTGCTTCCCCAAACAATCTGCCCCCGCGCATTGACGCTGGGAGCCACATCCGAAATGGACTCTTTTTGCATCAGGGTTTCTGCATCTGCCATCGTCAGCGTATTCAGAGAGCCAGCCCCAAGGCTTACCCTGCCTTGTGTCGCCTGACCAGGTGTGACAATCAACAGGTTGCTCCCTAAACCATTGATCTGCGAAGCAACAGACGTGGAAGTCCCTTCTCCAATCGCCACCATCGCGATAACAGCAGCCACACCGATGATGATTCCCAGCATCGTGAGGACGGAGCGCAAGCCATTTGCCCTGATGCTGCGAAAAGAAATGCGTACACATTCAAGAAAGCTCATCTGCTCTACCCTCCATCGACACCCTTCTGCGATCCTCCACCACTTCATCCGCGATGATTTGCCCATCGCGAAACCGGACGATCCTCTTGGCATACTCCGCAATATCAGGCTCATGTGTCACCAAAATAACCGTTTTGCCCGCATCGTTCAGCTTTTGAAAAATACCCATGATCTCTTCACTCGTCTTCGTGTCCAGCGCTCCTGTCGGCTCATCTGCGAGCAGAATGACGGGATCGTTGACGAGAGCTCGCGCAATCGATACGCGTTGCTGTTGTCCACCTGACAGCTCATTGGGCTTGTTGTTCAATCGCTCTGCCAGTCCGACACTCGTTAATGCCCGGATGGCTTTTTCTCTTCGTTCCCGTGCAGGCGTGCCTCCATATAACAGAGGCAACTCGACATTTTCGACTGCGGTTGTACGTGGCAACAGATTGAAATTTTGAAAAACAAAACCGATTTTCTGATTGCGGATGACTGCCAATTCATCATCATGGGCTTGTGATACAGGATAACCGTCCAAAAAAAATTCTCCCGAGGTAGGCTTATCCAGACAGCCAATCACATTCATCATCGAAGACTTGCCTGAACCCGATGGCCCCATGATTGCCACGAAATCCCCTTCCTCAATCGACAAGCTGACACCCCTGAGCGCATAAATCTCCTGGTCTCCGATGATGTACTGTTTTCTCAGCTCTTCTATTTGAATGACCGGTTTCATCTGCCTACCGTCCCCTTATCTGGACGCCCATTCCGCCGAATCCCGGCATACCGCCGCCCATTCGATTTCCATTTTGACTCGTTCCAGATGAGGTCTGTGTGTTCGCGAGGATGACGACACGATCTCCTTCAGTAAGCCCCTCTGTCACCTCTACCTGATCGGCAGTGAAGTATCCCATTTTGATTGGAACAAATCGATACGGCATATTCGCTCTGCCCTCTTTGCCTCCACTGCGGTTATTCACTTGCTTCGCCTCAGCCTTATTCCCTTCTGCTCCTTCACCAGCTTGTTGTGCAGCAGCATCCATTAGTACATACACGCCATCCTTGCCATTTTGCGTTTGCAGCGCTTGCGCAGGTACCACGAGCACATTTTTATGGGTTCCTCGTTCGATCGCGACGTTCATCGTCATTCCGATCTTCAATTTGTTATCCTGGTTTGCCACAGACAACAGCACATCGTAAGTGGTGACTCCAGCGTCAGTTTTCGCTTCCGGATAGATCAGCTTTACTTTTCCATGGAACGTCTCGTCCGCATAAGAACTCGTTGTAAACGTCACAGGCAAGCCTTCCTGCACTTTACCGATGTCGCTCTGGCTGATCTGGGCCAATACCTCTAAATTTCCGCTATTCGAATTATCCATGATAATGAAATCATTCCCGGGTATTTCGCCTACATTGCCATTCACCTGGACGATCACTCCGTCCATCGGTGCTTTCAAGGTGACAGCCCTCAATGCCTTCTGTGCTTGTTGCAACCCCGCTTTTGCCTGTTCCACCGCTGCTTTGGCTGATAGTACTGTGGCGGCATCCGGACCTTCATTGGCTTCCTGTAACTCTTCTTGTGCTGTTTGATACGCAGCCAATGCTTGCTCTACCTTCACACTGGCCTGCCCTGTCGTCTGTCCGGCAGTCAATACAGCCGAGTTGTAATCGCGTTTAGCTTGGTCCAACGAGGCTTGGGCACTGTCGAATTCGCTCTTGGCAATCGCACCTGCTGCGAACAAGGTCTGCTGGGAAGTGTACGTCTTCTGGGCATTCTCCAGGTTTGCCTTTGCCTTTTCTACGTCATTCGCCGCTTTCTTTCCGTCAATGTTTTGCTTGGCGAGCTCCCATTCGTTCTTGGTCTGATTGACGGCGGCTTGTAAAGAAGTGATTTCAGCAGGGCTTTTGCGCTTTTGCGCCTCCTCTAGCTTGGCTTGAGCCGACAATAGATTGGCTTCCGCATTCGTCACCTGGATTCTCGCTACAGAATCGTCCATCGTCGCCAGAATTTGCCCTGCCTTCACGGCATCACCAACGCCGACCTGAATAGTAGAGATCGCATCCTTGGCTTCTTCTGCATCAGAAAACGAGAGAGACGAGCGCTTGGAAGCCTGGACAGTACCTGATGCCTGCACGACTTCTGAGATGTCTCCCCTTTTTACCGTCTCCACTTGAAAAGCGGCCTGCGCCGCTTGTGGGGTAAAAAATGACTGGTAGCCAAATATACCTCCTGAAACGATCACGGCCCCGACAGCCAAAACTCCAACGATCCACCTTTTCCTGTTGCTTCCTGTCTTCGAAAACAACTCTCTCTTGTTCTCCTTGTGAGTCACGCTCAGTCCTCCTACCGTCTGCTTGATTGAAGACTTGTCTTTTTGGTTGCGACCACTATACGGAACGAATACGTCAGGGAAAAGTCAGATGAAGGCACAAAAAAAACGACCGGAGAGAAACCAGGTCGCTTTTCGATCATGCATGGATTATTTGCGCAAAATCAACGTGAAGGTGCTGCCTGACGCGGTACTCTCAGTCAGAATCAACACACCTCCTAACGCTTGGGCAATCATTCTGCTAAAAGACAAGCCAAGCCCCAGCCCACGGACGATGTGCTTCTTGTCCTCGCCACGGTAGAATCTCTCGAAGATCAAAGACTGTTCTTCTATCGGTATCCCACGTCCATTGTCCTTCACGTCAATGCGGATCTCTTCTCTTGATGCAGATAGTGACACGACGATCCTCCCCTCCGATTCCATCGCTTGTGCTGCATTATTTAGGAGATTGTACATGATTTGCTGCACTCGCAGCGGGTCGGTATCTATCATGATCGGATCAGAGGTACTTTCGATGTCCAGGCAGAGCTTCTCTTCTTCCTGCATAATTTTCCATTGGTGCGTAATTTCCCGGACCAGCTCCTGCATGTTTTGAGGCTGCCTGCGAATGCGAATGTCACCGACTGCAAAAGAGTTAAAATCGAGCAAATCCTCTACCATCTTTTGCAGACGTGTCGTTTCCTTCGTACAAATATCGAAAAACTCCTTGGCTTCCTCACCGCTCACAACCTCTTCCCTCACGGCTTGCACCAGCCCACTGATGGACGTAACAGGTGTTTTGAGTTCGTGGGTCACCCCTGCCAACAACTCGGTACGCATCATTTCCAGCTGCTTCAATCGCTCTGCCATTTCTCCAAAGGAATGAATGAGCTCATACACTTCTTGTTCGCGCTTGTTTTTATCCAATTGAATCTCGTAGTTTCCCAGCACGATTTGCTTGGCAGCGTCTGCCACATCCTTAATCGGCTGAGACAGCTTTTTCGTCAGCAAATAAATGACGAGCCAGCCAAGCAAACCGAGACCCAGAAGCATGATCGCGAGCAATTGAAATTCAGTCATGCTTCGTATCACCTGTTTTTGTGGGGTGAACAGCATGACCCATCCAACCACTCGCTCATCCACCTTAATGCTTTCCTTCACGAAAAGCACTTCTTCGCCCCGCGCAAGCTCAAACTGTGACAGGCTGTCATCCGCTTCCACCAGATCAGGCGCAATGCGCTTTAATTCCCCGGAAAAAGGACCAGGTACGCCAAATACCGGTTGCTTGTGTTCATCCAAGATCATCATAATTGGCTTGTAATTGACTCCGAGTGACTCCTGACGACTGTCCACAATACGAAACAAGAACGGAGCCATTTTTACCTTGCCTTCCACATCAATGACCCGATCCGCTACTTCCGCTGCCATCAGTCTCATAAAATCAAGGCGTTTTTGCGTCTCGCTATAAGAAATCCAGTAGCTGGATGCAATCCCGATCACGAAAAGGCCGATACACAAGATGATCAAGTATCGCGTCGTCCAATAGCGAAACAAAGAGGTGCGTTTTTTCTCACTCATATACGCACAGCTTGTAGCCCAAGCCACGATAGGTACGGATTTCCCCTTCGGATGTCGGCCAATTTTCCAAAGATCGCCGGATGCGTTTGATCGCGAGGTCTACTGCGCGATCACTTCCTTCGTAATCCATCCCCCACACCTGCTCGATGAGCTGTTCTCTGGTGAACGTCTGGTTTTTGTACTGCGCCAAAAAAAGAAACAGGCACAAGTCCTTTGGTGTGAACGCCAGTTCGATGCCGTGCAGCATGACGGAATACGCCTTGAAGTCGATTCTCAGACTGCCAAACTGCTTCACATGATTGCCTTCTATTAATTGTTTCGAGCGACGTAATACTGCATGTACGCGAGCGACCACTTCGTCGGCAATAAAGGGCTTGGTGATATAGTCGTCAGCACCTTGGTTCAGACCCGCCAGCTTGTTATCGATTTGTCCCAACGCTGTCAGCATGATGACAGGACACGAGCTTTTCGCCCGAATATATTCGAGAATACTCCATCCGCTTCGTCCAGGCAGCATCACATCTAGCAAAACGAGCGCAGGATTGAGTGAATCAAACTTCCGCTCAGCTTCCTCGCCGTTAAATGCCTGTTCAACCCGAAAGTTGTTTTTTTCCAAATACGCCTTTAATACCCGAGAGATGGGTAACTCGTCTTCCACGATCAAGATGTTTTGCATACTCGTACTCTTTCTCCCCTCTGCTCGGACTAATCTTCCCTTTAGCGTAGGACATGAATATGTCAAGCAGATGTCTGGAAGGAAGCATACTTTGTAAGTAAAATAAAGAGACCAGAATGCAAATAGGGAGGTTTTCTCATGAAACGCTTAACCGCGGAAGAAAAAAACGGTTTGTATAAAGCCATTAGCAATCGTCGCGATATTCGTACCTTTCGCCCAGATCCTGTCGCCCCGGAAAAGCTCGCCATGATCTTGGCTGCTGCCCACCACGCTCCTTCTGTCGGATTCATGCAGCCATGGAATTTTGTCCTGGTAGAAGACGACGCAACCAAACAAGTTCTCGCAGAATGTGCGGATAAAGAACGCCGGGCGCTTGCCATCCACTACGAAGGGACGGGACGAGAGTCGACCTTTTTGGAGTTAAAAATTCAAGGGATCAAGGAAGCGCCTGTCACCATCTGTGTCACTTGTGATCCTACACGTGGCGGAGACCATGTACTCGGACGCAATTCCATCCCGGAAACAGATATCATGTCTGTCAGCTGCGCGATCCAAAACATGTGGCTGGCAGCTTACGCCGAAGATTTGGCAATGGGTTGGGTCAGCTTTTACAAGAAGGCCGACGTGCGTCGTATCCTGAACATACCGCCGCATATCGATCCTGTCGCATTGCTGTCGATCGGTTACACGGATCATTATCCGGAACGTCCACTCTTGGAGCTGCACCAATGGAGACAACGTGAGGACTTGCAACAGTTGATTTATCGGGAGCAGTGGGGAAATAAGGCGTAAGCCTTGACCCCATACGAAAGAAAGGGCGCTGCAACTGCGGCACCTTTTTTTTACAAAAAAAAGACCGCCTGATGGAACAGGCAGCCCAGAGAAATAGAGGGGGTAGTACGTGATTCACGGTATCTTCCTGACGTACGCAAGCACGAAGAAGGTTTCACAATTGATGTGACTCACGAACATGGAACTAGCAAAATGGGAAATTTCACCTGACACGAAGCCCTCCCTCTATGCCCGAATATACCTAGCCAATCGATTTATATGCGTGGTCGCGTCCGGTTTGTCGGAATGGCCGCTAACGGATCTTCTGGCCAGTAATGCTTGGGATAACGTCCCTTTAAATCCTTTTTCACCTCAAAATACGCATGTGCCCAAAAGCTCGCCAAATCCCGTGTCACTTGTACCGGACGCTGAGCTGGCGAAAGCAGGTGCAATGTCAGCGGTACTTTGCCTCTGCCTATTCGCGGAGAGTCTTGCCAACCAAACAACTCCTGTAACCGGACCGAAAGCACCGGTGCCGCTGGATCGCTGTAATCGACAGGAATTTTGGAACCGCTCGGGACGATCACATGGGTCGGAGCGTATTCGTCCAATTGTCTGCGCTGCTCCCATGACAGCATACTCTCCAGCAACGTCGTCACTGACAGCGCCTGCAGGTCTTCCTTTTTTCTGAAACCATACACATGGGGAGCGAGCCATTCCTCCAAGGAAGCAAGCAGTGCCTCATCTTCCATATTCGGCCAACCTTCCTCCAGACGCTGCATAAAGAGCAAACGCTCCCGATACTGTCTCGCCTGCCGGTTCCACGGCAAAATCTCCAAGCCCTCTTCTTTTATTCCGTCCAAAAACGCTGTTAACACCTCATCTGGCGAAGCCTCCGCAGGTATTTCTGCCAACAGGATCGCGCCCAACCGCTTTTGCTTGCGGCTGCGAACTGCCCCAGCCGTATGCTCCCACCATACGTTCATTCGTTCGGTAATCTGCATCGCACAATCATTCAACAGCTCGCTTTCTTCCACACTAGCCGCCAGTAATATCCGACTGTCTGCACCTTGGTCATCGAGTTCTGCTGCCACAATATACGGTGAAGCAGTCAGTGGTTGCTGCACGGAAAAAGCCGCCCCACGCCCATTTCGAAGCAAATAGCGTCCATCTGCTCTTCGCTGGGCAATCCGATCCGGGTACGCAAACGCCAGTAGTCTTCCCGTTGCTTCTGTACGAGTGGTCGCATCACTGGGCATGTTGTTTATCCATATCCGTTTAAAGTGAGCCGCCTCATTCCAAAGTCTTTTGCATGCTCCTATATCAATCGGAAGCTCCGCTGCAACACTCTGTTTGTTTGCTACCTGTCGGAGCAGCTCAACACGCGTACGCATATCCGCATCTGCCGAAGCTTGGCGCCCCCTCATAATATCTCGTTCTTCCAAGAGAACAGCCAGCTCGCAGGCCAGTTCACCTTCCCCCAGCTCATTCGCTTTTTGAATCATGTGGCCCAACCTCGGATGTACACCCATCCCAGCCAGCACTCGTCCATGTGCTGTGATTTGCTTCCGCTCATCGAATGCGCCCAGCTGAATCAGCAGCTCTTGAGCCTGTGCCATTGCTGGCTTCGGCGGGGGATTCAGCCAATCCAGCTCGTCCGGTGCCCCGACTCCCCACAGAGCCATCTCTAAAGCGAGCACAGCCAGGTCCGCTTCCATGATTTCAGGTGCCTGCTGTGGAATGAGCATGCGATCTTCTTGCTCTGTCCACAATCGAAAGCAGACCCCGGGTGCAAGACGTCCAGCCCTTCCTCGCCGTTGGTCAGCAGATGCTCTCGATACCTTTGCAGTCTCCAGTCTCGTCATCCCCGTTCGTGGAGAAAAGCGCGGGACCCGTTTTAAACCACTATCAATCACGATGCGCACACCCTCGACAGTCAAGCTCGTCTCGGCAATAGTCGTAGCGAGGACAATTTTGCGCTCTCCTGTTTTCCCGGGCTGGATCGCCTTATCTTGTTCCTCCTGCGACAAATTTCCGTAAAGAGGCGCAATCCGTATATTCGATCCCACACCGCTTTCTTCGAGCAACGCTTGCACCCGATGAATTTCTTTGGCTCCCGGTAAAAAGACGAGCATATCTCCCTCTTCTTGTCTCAACGCATGGAAGATCATCTGGACAACCGCTTCCTCCAGACGGCCCTCCATCGGAGAAGTCAAAAAGTGCGTCTCCACCGGAAACATCCTTCCTTTACTGCTGACAACAGGAGCGTTCCCCAGCAAGGCTGACACGGGCTCTGCATCGAGGGTAGCGGACATCACGAGAATTCGCAGGTCCTCTCGAAATAAGCCTTGTGCCTGAAGACAAAGGGCCAGCCCTAAATCCGCGTGCAAATTCCGTTCGTGGAACTCGTCGAAAATAACAAGACCGACACCAGATAGCTCTGGATCATCCTGTAGCATTCTCGTTAAAATTCCTTCTGTAATCACTTCTATTCGTGTACCTGGACCGACTCTTGATTCACGCTTGACCCGGTATCCGACCGTTTGCCCAACTTGTTCTCCCAGCAAAGCAGCCATGTAGGCAGCAGCTTGACGTGCGGCCAGTCGTCGTGGTACCAGCATTACAATTCGGCGATTGTCCAACCAAGCTTCGTCACGCAAGGCCAATGGTACCCGCGTCGTCTTCCCCGCACCTGGAGCGGCTACCAACACTGCGTTTGTCTCTTTGCGAAGCGTGTTTACCAGCTCGGGCAATACTTCATTTATCGGCAATGCATTCATGTTTTCACCTCATACGAGCAATCATCCCTATTCATCATACACGATACAGAGATGTAGGATGAGTGTGGATCGTAATTGAAAATGACTGAATAATCATTCAATAGTATAATGATTCCATCACTAGGGGAGGTGTGCGGTATGATTCACATTCATCATCAGGAAGATGTAGCCTGTTTCGAAGGGATTGTTCGCGTCGGGGATTGGGAATCGGCACCGATCATCGCGGCTTCGTCTGGCGAGTTTGACTCGCTCTATATCGTCACATCTGTTCTTGCAGTTCACCTTC
Source organism: Brevibacillus sp. AF8 (assembly GCF_021270385.1). Taxonomy (NCBI): domain Bacteria; kingdom Bacillati; phylum Bacillota; class Bacilli; order Caryophanales; family Paenibacillaceae; genus Brevibacillus; species Brevibacillus sp. AF8. The sequence goes on from NZ_JAGQDN010000004.1 coordinate 128,441, forward strand.
CTTTTCCAGAGCCTGATAGTATACTAGAAGGATAATCCTTACCATTTCATAGAAAAAAGAGAGGAGAACATATGAAAGTCATCACGGTATTACTTGCACTCATTTTGGGGTTATCTGGTATTTATCCTGCGGTTTCTTATGCGGCACCGAAATTTAATGATGTCGATCCGAAGAAATACGGCTGGGCCATGAATTCGATCTCCTTTATGGTAGATAAGGGTGTGGTGAGTGGTTATCCTGACGGTCGCTTTCAGCCTGAAAGATTGGTAGACAAAGCAGAATTGACCGTCATGATCTATCGCCTGTTTGATCGGTACAGACCGTACAAAGCTAACCAAAAGACAGATTACAGCAACTATCACATCGAGCGATTTGCCGACGTGCCCCAAAATCATTGGGCGTACACGGAGATTAGCTCGATTGTCACAAGAGACTGGTGGAATGCTGTCCGCTATTCGTCCAATGGCTACCTTTTTTCCCCAGACACAAAACTCAATCGAATTGGTGCGGCAAACGTCTTGCCCGTCTTTATGTTAGAAAACCAAGACATTCCGGCGGCAGAGGTCTTACAAATCCTTTCCGGCATGCGGGATATTCCCATCATCTTGACTCAGTATTCGCTTGACCCAAACTCGCCTGAAAACTTCTTCCAGGAGGATGGTCGGTACAACGAAGACGGGAGAGACCAAACGAACATCCTGTATCCGCTTCTCTTTGGCCAAGATGGCGATGAAATTTTGTTTTCGGATGACTACAGTGGAATCATAGGAACCAACCTCGCCCTCTTGCAAAAAACAGGGATCATGACTGCGTGGAACGGCAAGTTCGAGGGTGGAGAAATGCTGACCCGCGCGGAAGCTGTCACTATTTTGCACCGATTTTATAACCATTTGAAGAAAACAGGTACACTCAGCCAATACTCGAGCAAGTAAAAAACCTCCATCTCGGAGGTTTTTTTGCGACACCTTATTCTTTGTCGATCGGATTAGTAATACCGTCCTCATACGGGTCGAAATAAATATGTCCATTAGAGCTAATCACGGCGTAATTCACTTCCGCGACGCTCAATCCTTTTTTGCCCACCTGTGAGAGTAGCCACTCGATGGTTAAGCTATGTTGGCGTAAATTGCTCTGGATGATTTGGCCATCCATGATCAGTTCAATCGGGAATGTCTGTCTCTTTCCCGTTTTCAATTGCAAATCCCCGCGAGTGACAGGTAAAAACTGCGGTTTTCGCAGGACGGATATCTCTCCATTCAACTCCAGCACAGCATATTGAACTTCTTCGATATTAAAAATGTTTCTTTCCCTCAGCTCTTGATTCAGCGTATCCAAAGACAGCTTTTGCTTGCGCATGTTATCTTCGAGAATTCTTCCATCCTGGATAATCATCGTCGGTTGGCCCGAAAACCATTTTCGCATCTTCCGGTTTTTCAGGGAGAGAATCATCAACAAATAGGCGATACCACTAAAAGTGAGTAATGTCACGAGCATGTGCGATATTTTGGCCATGGTGTTAAAGGCAAGATTTGCTGTCAGCGCCCCCAAGGTGATCGCCGCGACAAAATCGTGATACGTCATTTGCGCAATCGTCTGCTTGCCCAACACCCTAGTAATGATCATCATGATCGCAAAAGCCAGCACTGCTCTCGCAATCATTTCCACAATAGATTCCATGCTCCACCCCGGGGATGACGAAATTTGCACCATACCCCAATTATAGCCATGTTTAGCATTGGAAAACCTATCATGACCGTTTAGCATACAGACATTTCCTACAAATTCTTCTACAATAGAAAAAAATCATACCCATGGAAAGGAATGAAATTGATATGGCGATCAAAAAGCTGGAGCATGTGGGCTTGATGGTAAAAGATATGGAGGCCTCGATTGCCTTTTACACCGAAGTGGTTGGGATGGAGCTCAAAGGAAAGCTCGCTCATTCCAACGGAGTCATTACGCTTGCTTTTCTTGGATTTCCGGAAAGCACAGAGACAGAGCTGGAGCTCATTCACGGATACAGCGATTCCCTTCCGGTAGAGGGCAAAGTCCACCACATGGCGTTTGCTGTGGACAACCTCGAAGCTGAAATCGACCGATTGAAGCAACTACATGTAACTTTTATCGATCAGGAAATAACCACATTGCCGAACGGCTCTCGTTATATGTTCTTCAAAGGTCCAAATGGAGAATGGCTGGAGCTATTTGAAAGCACAAGAACGTAGAGGGAAAAGGTCCTCCTTTTCCTTCTACGCCCCCTCTCCTTCTATTCTACTTTGATCTCTTTTCTACGTCCCATATACCACTGATAAAACCCTTCCGCCAACTCTAACGGCACATCTGTTACCCCTTTATGACTCACTGGTTTGGCCCGATTGACCGTTTTGATGGAAGCAAGCCCTAGCTGCTTTTGCAAGAGGCCCCTTTTGACGCTGACCTCAATAATCTTTTCTCGTTTGGAGACAAATAAAGTCGTAGTTAGGCTCCCTGTTTGGAACTGAATAAAATGATCATTCAAGGTGTACCGGGTGTTGTAGAATTCAATGACTTCGAACGCCAGGATGAGCAGTGTCAACGCAATGGATATGACCCACCACGCTTGCTCCCATCCCCAAATATTCGGCTTGAAATAGGAAAGCGCACCTGTGCCTATGATCCAAATCCAGCTCGATCTGACCAAGCGAACCCATAACGATTTTTTGGGGAGACTCGTCATTTTTTCCGTCACTTCATACGCAGGCAATATTTCGGAGATCATCTCATACGCACGTTTTACCGGTAAAAATGGATAGAGTGAGCTGACATCCTGTTTATCTTTATCCGAATCACTATCCCCGCCGACAACCGTCAGCTTAACTTCGGCGAGACCCAGCATGCGCTTTAACAAAGATTGCTTGATTTTAATCGCCTGCACTCTCTCTTTTGCAATCGAAAAAGCTGTTTCTTCAATGACTCCTTTGGCAATGTAAATCCGCTCATGATCCGACGAAATCTCGTATTTTCCGTAACGAATATAGGTCGTGATCATGCCGAATACGATGGATAGGACGAGAAGTCCAACGGCAGTCAGCGTGACCCATGTCCAGGAACTCGTAATCAGCGAATAAATTCCTACTACCTGCTCCTCCACGTCGATATATTCGGTGAGTTTGAAATACGCCCATACCAATAACGTAATCATCCCGAGGAAGCTGAGAGAAGTGAAGGAAGCCTTGATAATCTCTTTTTTCGTTGGCGTAAAGTGAATGATTCTCTCAGGAGTGGCATACGGCGTACCGATTTCCACCGAAGGGATTCCTTCTCTCCCTTTAGCTTCAGGCTCTTTCTCTAATCGCACTGCCTGTTTCGTGTAAGCCTCCAGTCGATCCGCTTCGTTCAGAGAAATCACCGCGAATTCCACGGAAGAATCATCCCCAACCATCCCTGTCTCAAACCGGATAGAAGTCACGTGAAAAATTCGGTGCAGCAACGTCGTATGTCGATTGACATTTTGGATTTTGGTAAAGGGAATGGTTTGCTTTGTCTTCGTAAAAATCCCTTCGTAAAGATGGAAAGCCGTATCATCCAGCCTGTACTTGTACGAAACCCATTTCAAAAGCAGATAGACCAGCATTCCTCCTACATAGATGTAAAAAACAATTCTTCCGTACGTAATGAATGCGTTCGTCGAGTCATAATTGAACACAAACAAAATCAACGCAGGAAAAAACAGATGTTTTACTTGGATGATGAGATCAAAAAAGATAGTTAGTGGATGGTATCGTTTTGCTTCCATCACTACTCCACTTCCTTTAATTTGGCGTAGTGAGCAATCTGTTCTCTTAATTGAGCAGCGACATCCCCCGGCAATCCTGGAATTTCGTGCGAGGAGCCCATCGTTTTTATCAAGATGGTGTACAGTCCGTATTTTCGTAAAATCGGTCCTTGTTTCGTTGAGACTGCTTGGATTTTCGTCATGGGGACAAGAAAATGTTTCTCTGTAATCACCCCGAATTTCATTTGCAGGAAATCTTCATCGATATCATACCGCCAGCTTTTATATAAGAAATACGGCTCGACAAAAGACCAAATCGTCGCGATCACACCGATAACGAGCAATCCGTGCAAACCCCATCCGATCCATTCCTTCCAGACAAAACGATTATCCAGATAATAAAGAACGGCCAAAATAACAAGACCGAACACAACTGTAATCCCCTCGGTAATAAGCTGTACTTTGAACGCATCCTTGGACAAGCATTTTTGCGGTGCGTGAATTGGAGATGGCATATCATCACTCCTGTGTGTTTATTCCACTGTCCATTCGCTCTTTATTTCATACGTAAAACAATCCGCCCGGTTTCTCCAGACCAATCGTCAATTTTTCGCACAGCAAGCGAATACTCTTATGCCGTTCGAATCATACTAAATAATGGATAAAGCCCCTTGTAGAAATTATCACATTATAATCATTATAAAAAACTTGACTTACTGAATCATTTATTAAATAATAATCATTGTAAATTATATTCAAGCATGCCTCGTTACGCATGTCCTGAATATGTAAATACAAAAAACATATAAAGGAGCTAACACTATGTCACTCATCGGAACTGAAGTATTGCCTTTTAAAGCACAAGCATTCCAAAAAGGTAAATTCCTCGAAGTAACTGAAGCAAACTTCAAAGGTCAATGGAGCGTAGTTTGCTTCTACCCAGCAGACTTTACTTTCGTTTGCCCTACTGAACTCGAAGATCTGCAAAACCAATATGCAACTTTGAAAGAACTCGGCGTTGAAGTATACTCCGTTTCTACAGATACTCACTTCACTCATAAAGCATGGCACTCCAGCTCTGAAGCAATCAGCAAAGTAGAATACATCATGATCGGCGATCCTTCCCATGTGATCTCCCGCAACTTCGACGTATTGATCGAAGCTGAAGGTTTGGCAGATCGCGGTACATTCATCATCGACCCAGACGGTGTCATCCAAGCTGTTGAGATTACTGCAGGTGGCATTGGCCGTGATGCAAGTGCTCTGATCAACAAAATCAAGGCAGCACAATATGTACGCAACAATCCAGGTGAAGTTTGCCCAGCTAAATGGCAAGAAGGTGGCAAAACACTGAAACCAAGCCTTGATCTCGTAGGCAAAATTTAAGGTGTGATAGATAATGGCCCTTGACCAAGAAATCAAAGCGCAACTAGAACAATATCTCGAGCTCTTGGAAGGCGATATTGTACTCAAAGTCAGTGCAGGCACGGATGAAGCATCTTCTGAGATGCTTGCACTGGTTGATGAGCTAGCCAGCATGTCTTTGAAGATCAGTGTGGAGAAAGCTGAACTTACTCGCACACCTAGCTTTAGCGTAAACCGTGTCGGCGAAGATACTGGCGTTGTTTTTGCCGGTACTCCGCTGGGTCACGAATTTACTTCCTTGGTATTGGCTCTGCTGCAAGTTAGCGGAAGAGCTCCAAAGGTCGAGCAAAGTGTCATTGATCAAATCAAAGACCTTCGTGGTGAATATAAGTTCGAATCTTACATCAGTTTGAGTTGCCACAATTGTCCAGATGTTGTCCAAGCTCTGAACTTGATGAGTATCTTCAATCCTGGTATTACTCATACAATGATTGACGGTGCCGTATTCAAGGACGAAGTAGAGAGCAAAAACGTGATGGCTGTGCCAAGCGTTTTCCTTAATGGCGAATTTTTCGAAAGCGGCCGTATGACCGTGGAAGAAATCCTTGCCAAGCTGGGGTCTGCTCCGGACGCATCCGAGTTTGACAATAAAGACCCGTACGATGTGCTTGTTGTGGGCGGTGGCCCAGCAGGTGCTAGTGCGGCGATCTATGCAGCACGCAAAGGGATTCGTACTGGTCTCGTTGCTGAACGCCTTGGGGGTCAAGTCAATGACACATTGGGCATTGAGAACTTCATCAGTGTGAAATACATTGAAGGTCCTCAGCTCGCAGCCAACTTGGAAAAGCAAGTAAAAGAGTATGGCATTGATGTCATGAAGCTGCAACGTGCCAAGCGTTTGGAGAAGAAGGATTTGATCGAAATTGAACTCGAAAACGGCGCTGTTCTGAAGAGTAAGACAGTCATCCTGTCGACAGGTGCTCGTTGGCGGAATCTGGGTGTACCAGGTGAAGCAGAGTTCAAGAACAAGGGTGTAGCTTATTGCCCTCACTGCGATGGTCCTTTGTTCATCGGCAAAGATGTTGCCGTTGTTGGCGGCGGTAATTCAGGTGTGGAAGCAGCGATTGATCTCGCAGGTATTGTGAAACATGTAACCGTTCTGGAATTCTCGCCAGAACTGAAAGCTGACGCAGTCTTGCAAGATCGTCTTTACAGTCTGCCAAATGTCACAGTACTCAAAAACGTTCAAACCAAAGAAATTACGGGTACGGATAAAGTAAACGGCATTTCTTACATCGAACGTGAGACAGGCGAAACCAAGCACATTGAATTGCAAGGTGTGTTTGTACAGATCGGTCTGGTACCGAATACAGATTGGTTGGGAGACACGATTGAGCGTACTCGCTTTGGTGAGATCGTAGTAGACAGCCATGGTTCTACAAACATCCCTGGTGTTTTTGCTGCCGGTGACTGCACGAACAGTGCTTATAAACAGATCATCATTTCGATGGGATCTGGTGCTACTGCTGCCTTGGGAGCTTTTGATTATCTCATCCGCAACTAATAGCAAAGCCACTCCTCTTCAAGGGAGTGGCTTTGTTTATTTATTCGGTTATGGGGTACCCACGTTGATAAACGGAGTAGCTCCGCCTGTAACGTTCGGCAGCTTTCCATCCCATTTGCGGATCGCTTCGAGTTGCGCCTCAATCTGTCTGAGCTGAATCAGCTCTGGCGTTACCTCTTGTTTTTGCAGGCGCAGTGCTTGTGCCTGTGCTTCTGCTCTCGTGATTTCTTGCTCTTTCTCGATCTTGATCCGCTCCAGGTCCAGCTTCGATTTGAGCGCTTGCTGCTCAGCTACCTGCTTGGATTCAATAGCGCGGTTAAATTCATCACTGAAAGTAAACTCGCGAATATTGATTTCGTCGAGGATAATGTTATAATTTGACAGCTTTTTATGCAGGACTTCTTTTACCTTTTGGCTGACCTCGGAACGCTTGGATACCAGTTCTTCTGCTGTGTATTGAGCGGTCACGGCTTTAAATGATTCGGCAATGGCAGGATCAACAATTCGGCTATTGTACTCCAATCCCACTTGCTGGTACAGTTTATTGACATTTTCTGCATCCAAATGATGGTTAACAGCAATCGTCGTAGATACGGTTTGCAGGTCACGTGAAGCGGAAGTCTGACTCATTTCTGATTTTTGCACCCGCACTTCCATCGGCACTACGGTTTGGATGAACGGAATTTTAAAATGCATGCCCTCTTGCAGCACTTTTGGCTGTACCGCTCCAAGCTGCAGCACAACCCCACTATGCCCTGCAGAAATAATCGTAAAAGATTGCGTGCCAAGCAAGACCAACGCAACCAGTATCACAATCGTTGCGATCAGCTTTCCTCCTGCTTGAAAGGGACTCATTTTTACAACATTTTTGTCGCTCATACTCGTCCTCCCTCTATCTATACATGCTCATTCATTTATACGAGAGAGTGGGCTGTAAGTTTCAAGAAATTTATGAAAAGTACATGTCATGTCATGTGCGCTCTGCTTTCGAAGCCTCCAAAAGGACATGCGCCATGCGCTCTGCCTCGATTTTACATAGCTCAAATTCAACTTCACCAGATACATGCGAAATCAATTGGATAACTTCCTCACACCCGTGATTGCATATTAAAAACTGTCCCCACCGCACTTCAGAACGTGGTACCTTGCGGGCGGAAAAGCCGCTTTGAAAGCCGCCAAGACTCATCTTTTCTCATCTCCATCCAAAAAACAATCTACGTATCCCTCTCATCTTACCCTTTCTTTCGCAAGCAAGGAAAAGATGTTTATTGAAGGAACTTCCCTTTCTCACTACTATAGAGACAAGAAGGGAGATGATTCAAATGCGAGACCCTTATGTACGAAGAGCCGAATGCGGCTCTGAGCAAAGAGTTCTTCTTTCTCTTGGTTCAGAGCCTTCCCCATATTGAGTTGAAGATCTCTTTGCTCATCTATATACGCACATCACGCTATATAGACAGGAGCAAAGCACATGAAATACAAAAATGCACAAGACCTTTTGCCAGACGATCTGCTGCGGCAAATTCAGCATTATATACAAGGAAGTTACTTGTATATCCCCATCCACCACGAAAACAAACGACAATGGGGCGCCTCCACAGACACAAAGCAATGGCTAAGCGAGCGCAATCAGGCTATTTGGCAGGCCTATCACGAAGGGGCTTCTGTCAAAATGCTTGCCCAGAAGCATTACTTGACCGAACACAGTATTCGGCGGATTATTCGTGGACATAAATGAGACAGAGAAAAAGTCGACCGTGTGTCTGCTCTACTCTTGCGTTACACTCCTTTTTAAGATCAGTCAGTCAGGAGGGACAACGTATGAACCAGATTCACTTTCTCGACATTTCGTTTATGTACAATGGATCTGCACAGGTCATTACCCCGGTGCTGTTGCAGGATGAGCATGAACTGATTCTTGTAGACTGTGGGTATCCGGACTTTTTGCCTCTGCTTCTGGAGGCCGCACACAAGCAACAGCTTACGCTCGATGACCTTACGAAGGTCATTGTGACGCATCACGATATGGATCACATCGGTTCTTTGGCAGCGTTAAAAAGAACCTATCCGCACCTCGAAATCATCGCCTACGAAGGAGAAGCACCATACATCGCCGGACAAAAGACATCTTTGCGATTGGAACAGGCGCAAGCAACACTGGAGCATCTGTCGTTGGATGAAAAGCAGAACGCTCATGAATTTATTCGCTTTTTACAGTCCATCGAGCCCACAGCGGTTGATCGAACCGTAACGAATGGCGAACGCCTGCCTTGGTGCGGCGGCATCGAGATCATTCACACACCTGGACATATGCCGGGACATATTTCGTTGTATGTGATCGCAAGCAAAACGCTGATTGCCGGTGATGCTGTTGTAATCGAAAACAGTAGACTCGAAATCGCCAATCCGTCCTATACGCTGGATATGCAGGAAGCGATTCGCTCTGTCCGCCGCTTGCTCGATTATGACATCGAGCAGTTGATTTGCTATCATGGTGGATTGTTCCAGGGGGACGTCAAGCAAGCACTTCGAGATTTAATCCAAGCCTACGACCCGACGCCGGAGGTTTTGAACGGATGAAACAGAACAAATACGATGAGTCAACTTTTTTCACCACTTACAGTCAAATGGCCCGTTCGGTTGAGGGACTGAACGCCGCAGGAGAATGGCACGCTTTTCGGGAGCTACTGCCTTCCCTTCGCGGGAAAAAAGTACTCGATTTAGGCTGTGGCTTCGGCTGGCACTGCCGTTATGCGCGCGAGCAGCAGGCCCGCTCCGTTATAGGTGTGGACCTTTCCGAAAAAATGCTGGCTCGTGCCAAAGAGACGACAACAGATCCCGCCATTGAGTATCTGCGTCTTCCGATTGAAGACATTGATTTTGCTCCAGAGCAATTCAACGTCGTCATCAGCTCCTTGGCCATTCATTATGTGGAGCGCTTTGACTTGCTTTGCCAACGTGTTTATCACTGTCTTGCTCCTGGAGGTTCCTTCGTTTTCTCCGTGGAGCATCCCGTCTTCACTGCTCTGGCTGAACAGGACTGGCATTACGGCCCCCAAGGCGAACGCTTGCACTGGCCAGTGGACAACTATCAGCAGGAAGGCATCCGGCATACCAGCTTTCTGGATCATGAAGTTGTCAAGTATCACCGAACGTTTTCGAGCTATATGAACGACCTCCTTGCTGCCGGATTTCACCTAACAAAAGTCGCCGAACCTGGCCCTCCTGAAGAAATGCTGGATATACCCGGGATGCGAGACGAAATCCGTCGGCCGATCTTCTTGTTGATCGCTGCCAGCAAACCAGCATCCTAACTATTAAAAAGCCCCCGTCCTCCACGTCATTTCCGTGTTTGGACGGGGTGCTCTGTTATTCCCCAGCAGCCTCCAGATTTTTAAACTGGTTGTAAAACAATTGATAGTAGGTACCTTTTTGTTCGATAAGTTCGTCGTGACTGCCTTTTTCCACGATCTCTCCCCGATCCACGACCATAATCGTGTCGGCATCCCGAATGGTATTAAGCCTGTGTGCAATCACAAAGCTCGTACGTCCCTCCATAATGGTGAGGAGCGCATCCTGGATATTCAGCTCTGTCCGTGTGTCGATACTGCTTGTCGCCTCGTCGAGTATGAGCAGCGAGGGCTTGGCGAGTATGACGCGGGCAATCGCCAAAAGCTGGCGTTGTCCCTGACTCAGGTTGCCCCCATTTTCCGTCAGCATCGTATCATAACGCATCGGAAGCCGATTGATGAACACATCTGCATTTGCCATTTTCGCAGCGGCTACTACCTCCGTATCTGTCGCATCCGGCTTGCCGTACATAATATTTTCCTTGATGGTACCAGAAAACAAGTACGTATCCTGCAAAACAAAGCCAAAGCTGCGCCGCAAGCTGTCCCGCGAATACTCTCGAATGTCTTTTCCGTCCAAATAAATCGTACCCGAGGTCACATCATAAAACCGCGTGAGCAAATTCACGATAGTGGTTTTGCCTGCACCCGTCGGTCCGACTAGCGCGATGGTGCTCCCTGCCTGTGCCTCGAAGCTGATATTTTTCAAAATCAGTTGATCGGGACGATAGCCAAAGCTGACCTGATCGAAAACAACGTGACCCTTCGGCTGTGCGAGCACAGTGGCACCCGGAGAATCCACTGGCTCCTCTTGTTCATCCAATACCTCAAACACCCGCTCCGCCCCAGCAACACCGGATTGAAGCACATTGAAAATATTCGCGAGGTCATTCAGCGGACGGACAAACTGGCGGGAATAACTGAGAAAACTCGCAATCACACCTACTGTGATCAATCCTTTGACAGCGAGAACGCCTCCGACAATCGCCACCATGGCAAAGCCGAGGTTGTTAATCACGTTCATGATCGGCATGAGAAAGCCCGTCCATACCTGTGCCTTCATCCCGACCTTGCAGAGCCGTTCATTGATCGTCGTAAAGTCCTCAATGGCTTTTTGCTCATAATTGAAGGCCTGCACTACCTGTATGCCTGAAATCGTCTCTTCAATGTGTCCGTTAAGCTTGCCTAGCTCCATCTGCTGATTTTTGAACAGTACGCTCGTTCGTTTGGCAATCGTGCGTGTGAGCAGGAACACGAGTGGCACCGTGATCAGGCATGCGAGTGTCAGGATCGGAGACAAGACGAGCATCATCACCAGCGAACCGAGGAGCACGATCCCTCCTGACATCAATTGCGTTGTGGATTGGGAAATGGAGTTGCTGACGTTGTCGATATCATTCGTGAGCCTGCTCATCAACTCGCCGTGCGTGCGAGCGTCGAAATAAGCAATCGGCAACTTTTGCAGCTTGTCAAAAAGGGTTTGCCTTAGATTCGTGACGATCCGTTGCGAGATGCCTGCCATCAACCAGCTTTGCAAAAACGTCAGTGCCCCATCCAAGATGTACGAGCCGAGCAACGCAAGAATGATGATAGACAAAAAGCTAAGAGCTTCCTCGCCACCTGTCATCGCATCAATCGACTTACCAATCAAATAAGGCGCAGACAGCATGAGTAGTGCATCGACAAAAACAATGCCGAATACAATCGGCAGCAGCTTTTTTTCTTTGCCAAAAGCTTGCCAGAGCCTTTTTAGTGTACCTGAAAAATTTTTGGGCTTACTCACTGGTCCTCTGGCAGCACCATGTCCAAAGCCTCGACCAGGTCTCGGTGAAAAGACAGGTTGTTGTTGCTTCTGTTGACCCACCTTACTTCACCTCCCGGCCGATTTGTGACTGAAAGATTTCCTGATATACGTGGCAAGAGACCATCAATTCGTCATGCGTACCGATGCCAGCAACTTCTCCATTGTCGAGTACAATGATTTTATCCGCATCCATGACAGACGTAATCCGCTGGGCAATCAGGATGCAGGTGAGGCCAGCCGCATAGGCTCGAAGCGCATCCTTAATCTTCCCTTCTGTCGCCACATCTACCGCACTCGTACTATCGTCGAGAATGAGGATTTCCGGCTTTTTCACCAAGGCTCTGGCGATGGAAATGCGCTGCTTTTGCCCTCCAGAAAAGTTGACTCCTCCCTGCCCTACGCGTGTTTCATAGCCTTCAGGAGTGGCGGAGATGAACTCGTGAGCCTGTGCCATGCGTGCCGCTTGCTCGACTTCCTCGTGGGTAGCCTCTGCCTTGCCCCAACGAATATTTTCCATCACCGTGCCTGTAAACAGCATGGTTTTTTGCGGGACAATCGCCATTTTTTCTCGCAATCGCTTCGGTTCGATGTCGCGTACATCGATGCCATCTACCATAATCGTGCCTTCCGTTACGTCATAAAACCGTGGAATCAAGCCAACCAGACTGCTTTTTCCAGCGCCTGTCGACCCGATAATCCCGACGGTCTCCCCCGGCAGACAAGTAAATGAAATCTGCTTGAGTACCGGCTGGCCACCCTCTCCATCATACGAGAAGCTGACCTCCTCGAAGTCGATGCGTCCCTTTTTGCCTGGAAGCTCCTGAGGTTGTTCTTCTTTCCAGCTCATTTGGTTTTCCTCAGCAAATACTTCTCCGATGCGTCCCGCTGATGCTTTAGCCCGCACAAACATGTTAAATACCAAGGAAATCATCATGAGTGAAAACAGGATTTGCGTCATGTAGTTCGTAAATGCGATGATATGTCCGACTTCGATGCTTCCTTGTTCTACGCCAAGCCCCCCAAGCCAGAGGACCGCGACAATTCCGAGGTTCATCGTCAGCATGATCGCTGGACTGAAAATGGACATTACCCGCGTAGCCGAGACCGATTTGGATTGCAGCTCTTCGTTTGCCCGTGTAAATTTGCCACGCTCAAAATTAAAGCGATTGAATGCCTTAACGACTCGTACCCCAGATAAATACTCACGCATCGCACCATTCACTCGGTCGAGCGCTTGCTGTACCTTCAGGAAGAACGGGAAACCGATTTTCATATTCAAGAAAATAAACAATCCCACAATGGGCACGACAATGGCGAGAATCACCGCCAAATCCGCGTTCAATTGGGTTGCCATAAACAACCCGCCAATGCACATCAACGGCGCTTTGACGAAGATTCGCATCATTCCGTTTACAAACATTTGTACTTGATTGACGTCATTGGTCAGACGTGTCACGAGCGAGGCTCTGTCGAATTTGTTCAAGTTTTCAAAGGATAAGGACTGCACTTTGGAAAACAAATCTGCGCGCAGCTGCGCACCAAAGTTTTGCGAGACGTATGAAGCCAGCACATTACGGATCGATGCCGCAATTGCCCCCAGCGCCGTAACGAGCAGCATCAGCCCACCGGTCTTGAGCACGTAATCCATATCCCGGTTTGCTACACCCGTATCGATAATGTGCGACAGGATCGTCGGCTGCAAAAGATCACATACCGCCTCCAAAGCTAAGAAAAACATGGAAATCCCAGCGACTACGCCGTATTTTTTTATATAGGCTGTGTAGAAGCGCATCCGTTCACCCCATCTGTGTTCTTACGTACAAGATAACGCTTAGCTAGCGAAATGTCACGAGTGATTGTCAAAATGAAAGTGTGTAGCTCAATCACTGTTAAAAGGCATGGAAGGGGTTTATAGTGCTGACGTTTTTTGACCCCGGACGGGAATCCACTTGGGATGTGCCAGTATTGAATGGACAAAAAGGGCAAAAAGCTGGAATCTTTTTTCGATCCCATGCTTTTTGCCCTCAGTTCGTTTACTCCGTCTTTTATTCCTGTGGAACAGCGCTTTGATCCATATGCAAGAACTCCCACAGATGGCCGTCCAAATCTTGAAAGCTCCAGCCGTACATGAAGCCATGGTCAACCGGGTCTTTCGATGGAGTTGCACCCGCAGCAAGTGCTTTGTTTACGATCTCATCGACCTGCGCTCTACTGTCCGCAGACAACGCGACAATGACCTCGGTACTTCTGGTTGCATCCGTCAGCTCTTTTTTCGTAAACGTTTGGAAAAACTCTTCAACGAGCAGCATGGCAAAAATGTTTTCGCCGATCACCATGCATGCTGCATTTTGATCCGTAAATTGCGGGTTAAATTCATACCCGATCGCCGTAAAAAAGTCGATTGATTTGTTGAGGTCCTTCACGGGTAAATTAACGAAAATTTGTTTGGATTGCAATGCCATGTGTGATTCCTCCTCGGGTTTGTTTTTCCTTGATGTCTATATCCTAGCATTTCCGATTACCCGAGGCTTCTCATCGATTGCTATTTTGCCATGTAAGTATGTGGCTTTCCAATTGAGCTTCTATGCCGATGGACGCTCAGAACGAGACCTAAGACAGCGAAATGAGCCAAAGCAGTCCCTATGTTGCCATAGCTGAGAAAAGGAATCTCAATATTCACGATTGGCAGCATGCCGGTTGACATCAGCAGTGGCCAAACGAAGAACAGAGAGAATAAAGGAACGATACTGACAATGAGATGCTTCCCATACGGCTCGTCCACTTCCTTGACTACCCGAGCCAGTCTTATTATAAACAGAACAATGGCTAACAAGATCAAAATGCCCGCAATCCAGCCATAACTATGGATTAAGTAAGTAAATTTGAAATCGGAGTCTAAATAAGGCATTCTCGGTAATGGAGCATTGGAGCCCCTTCCCCAAAAACCTGCCGAGCGAATTGCTTCCATCGCCTCTAGATATTCATATCCCTTTCCGAGCGGATCTTGGGTCGGTTGTACCCAGCCCTGCACCCTTCCTAGCGTGTATCTATCCAATAAACAGGCAGCTGTCCAAACAATAGCAGACACAATCATTAGATAGAGTTTTTCTTTCCGGACGGTTTTCGTATACATCATGAGTATCATGAATCCAAATAGGTACAGCATGAGTTCCATAATCGATCCAGCCATAACAAAGAGGCAAGCTGGCAGCAAAACAAATACGGTCAGCTTGGAAGCCGTGCTCCGAAATCGCCACGTCCTGGTAAGAAGCATACCCGCAACGCTTATGAGAAACAAATACATGGACATTGCCACAAAATCGATCCTAATCGAGCCACCAAGGTACATATATGTTTTTCCATTCATTGTATAGCCGTACGCAAGAATGAGAAAAAACACGCCCACAGTCAGCATGTACAAATGCAACGAGTACCGCAAAAGCTTGCGATAATCCGTAAAAGTAACAGCGAGCATCACCCCGATACCAAATAAGGCATAGAACCAGTAACTGTCCAGTTTAAACTCGATAAAACTGACCTGCATGCCATACATCGTAAACAACCCTACAGCCAGGAAAGCCACCACATACACTAGAAGCCTCCACTCCACTTTGGGCTTATAAATCCGATGCAGCTGCTTCCCAACCGCAGCAGAATCCCCCATTTGCAAAATGGCTTGCCTTACCGCTTCTTCCTCTCCCAACCCCTCGTCCATCTGCTCATCCATCAAATCTAGCAAGTGACTTTCCAGCTCATCCCGAATTCTGCGATGCATTTCCGTTGCCCGCACATGGCGACATACTTGATCGAGATAGTCTGCAATCAATGGATGTGTATTCGTCTGCTTCATGCTCTTCCCTCTCCCAGCACCCGATCAATCCCATCGCGGAACGTATGCCACTCGTGCTTTTTCTCCTTCAATTGCCCGCAACCTTCTGCCGTAATCCGATAGTATTTACGCTTCCTCCCATCCTTCTCATCCCAATACGCCTCCACATAACGCTCCGCTTCGAGTGCATGCAAGATCGGATACAACGTCCCTTCTTTTAGCGTAAACAGACCATTTGACTCCTTCTCGATGGCTTTCGCGATTTCGTACCCGTACATTTCCTTTCGATCCAGCATCGTCAAGATCAGGATCACGGTACTGCCCTTTAAAAGCTCCTTGTTGATTTTCATAGTGCCTCCCGATTTAACCGCAAATACCTAGATAAACAATACATCATAAATCTATGTATATGATTCTATCACCCAAATCTTGTAAGATCAACACATGTGTAACATCAGCTTTCACGGTACGTCTACCGTCTACAGATAAAAAACGAAAGAAAAAAGACCCTTTTGCCCGAGAGCTGAAATAGCTGCTGGATTAGCCTTTTCCCTATTCTACTAAATGAAGGGACGTTATTTCGTGGAGCCAACTATTCTCTCCCGCGAGGAAACACACGTAATTGGTATCACTTTTACGGCGAATGTGACAGAAGACTTGGGCAAAAAGCTCTCCGCTACTACAACGGAAGCTTTGCGAGCTAGAAAAAGCGAGATTCACCATCAGGTTGGTGAGGCCGAATATCTGATTCAAATCTATCCTGACAAAGCTGACTTCGATGCGGCGGTAGATCCCTTTACCACAATTATTGGACTCGAAGTTTCCAGCCTGGCCGATATTCCTGAAGGGATGGTCAGTCACACGATTCCCGCGGGGACATTTGCAAAAGTAACACACAAGGGACCTGAGACAAACTTGGGCGAGACGTATGGTTTTCTTTACGGGTTCTGGCTCTCTGAATCGGGATATGAGTATGCCGGATTTGATTTTGAGTGCTGGGACGAGCGCTACAAGCCAGAGCAAGAAGATAATGAGATTGATATTTATGTTCCGCTTTTCAAATAAGCGACATAGCGAAAAACCAGGGAATCTCCTCCCTGGTTTTTCTGTTGTTTCGATGTTATTAACTACGCACCCACTCCCCTGTCAGCGCATCAACCATATAGAGCGGTGTGTCGTGATAATAAATATGATAGACGAGACGGGGTTCTAATTTTCCTGTAGTTGGATTCTCCATCAACTTGTAGACCAATCGGAGCGGGCGATGGGTGACGTATACGCTAGTCGCGTCTTCCCGTGACATTGCCTTGCTTTTGTCAGGAAGCTGCTTAGACTCCATGGTATACGTAGGATCGACCCCGATCACCTGTTTTCTGTCCACATCAAAATGAACCGTATACCCCCCCATAATCGGTACTCCCTGATGGGACTTGAAGAATTGATAGGTTTCGATGTTGCCTTTTCTAGTGGCAGAACCAAGTAACAGTTCTTTGGTGTCTAACGGAAGGTATTTCTGAAATTGCTTTGCTGCTTCTTGTACGTTTTCCAGCTTTGGATGAGGGAGCTTTTCCTTTTTCTCATGGACCTTTTCATACCGATAGTTCAGAATTTTTCCTGTATCTGTTACTACGTCCAGTTCTATTTTCTGTTTGGTTCGGGTTTCCATTTTGTACGTATGTACGCCTGAGCCTTCTTGAATAACGAAGGAAAACGGAGGCTCAAATCCCCACTCCCGAAAAAGTCTATCTGCTTCTTCGATGTTGGGAGCTACCAGCTTTATGCCTCCCGGTTTCACAGGAATTGGCGGCATATCTACTAGACTGTAATCGGGATGATAGCGTTCTGTGGGGTAAATTTCTCCTGTAATGGCATCAATGTCACCTGAAAAAGGAAACTCATATTGCAATCGCC
The DNA here is from genome assembly GCF_021270385.1 of Brevibacillus sp. AF8. Classification (NCBI taxonomy): domain Bacteria; kingdom Bacillati; phylum Bacillota; class Bacilli; order Caryophanales; family Paenibacillaceae; genus Brevibacillus; species Brevibacillus sp. AF8. The sequence continues at coordinate 146,018 of NZ_JAGQDN010000004.1, forward strand.
ATTCCCACTCTGAATAGAGCAGCCGGGCGCTTTGCCCAAAAATTTGTTCTGCCTTTTTTACTGGCATTGCCTTGTTGGGATCTGGAAAGACCATGCCTGTCGTATCGTTTGTCTGTACCACTTTTTTATGATGCCTGCCCGCCTTGTCTATTGTAAACGTGTATTGGTCGTCAAGAACCGGAATGTTGTTAACCGTCTTGTTCATCACGACATGACCTGTTTCTGTATTGGACAGCATGCCGTTTACCGCATATTGACTTGCATCTCGCCCTGCCAATTCTTGTAGCAGCTTCTTCGCCTGCTCGTATACAGGATGGGCGGGAAGCTGCGGACTACTGGTTGCCGTCACTTGAGGGTTCACGCTTTCGTTTTGCCCCATCCCAGCCATGATATACAGGCCGAATCCAGAAGCGATCACCACTGCTGTCAACCCTACTGTCAGCGGATTCATGAACAGCCGTCTCCCCTTGCCGACCCGAATTACTTCTTGTTCCAGCACTGTACGTAAACTCTCTACAAACTCCTTACGTGGGGGTGTACTTTTTTGCAGAGTCACTAACCGTTCCAGCATATCTCGTTCATTTTGCCAATCCACTGTACAATTCCCCCTTCTTCGTATGCGAAAGTTTGCCATGCAGCAGCTTCAGTGCCCGGTGCATTGTCGTTTTCACGTTTGATTCAGAACAACCTAGTATTTCAGCAGTCTCTTTGACGCTGTACTCTTTAATGCCTCGCAGAATGACAACCATGCGGTGATGCGGTGGTAGTCCCTTGATCGCATCGATCAATTCCTGTTCGTCCTCCCGGCTTTCCGCTTCCTGTGCCGGATTCCCTTCCGAGGCTGGCATCACAACAGCCAGCCAGTCCCCTGACAACAGCTTTTGCCACTTGCGTTTTCGATAGTAATTCATCGCTGTATGCTTCGCGATCGCAAACAGCCATGTCTTCACGTCAGATCGCTCTTCAAATCGTTCAAGCGAGCGAATCACTCGCAAAAATACCTCCTGTGTCAAATCTTCCGCATCATTCTGACTGCCGGCAAAGTACAGCAAAAATTGATACACATCGTGATAATGCCGCTCATAGATGGTCATGACCTGATGTTTCATTTCTTCATACAAAGAAGCTCCTCCATTCTCTTGCTGTCGGCTGATCGACTACTTTCCTATGCGAAAATTTTCTTGGATACCCATTAGTGTCTTGAGCAGGAAAAAGGTTACAGCAGAATGTTTGAAAATGTTCAGGAATGCAACAGCGACGGATGGATCGGGTAGCCTATAATTTACATGAGTCCTGCTACTCTCCTGATAACACAGAAGTAAGAACGGAGTGACCTGTATGTATAAACGGCTACTAGCTATCCCGCTTGCCGCTTTGCTCCTCGTCCTGGCAGCTTGCGGCAATGGTGGACAAACGGGCGATTCTGCGGCATCGAAACCGACCAGATCGATCAATTACCTAGGCAACACTTATACAATTCCAGCCAGAACCAAAGAAATTGTTTTCGTTGGCTTCCCTGCTTCCTATGAAGATTCTTTCTTGCTGGGAGTCCCGCCCGTCGCAGCTACGGTGGATAAAAACGGAAAGTTTCCGGCGGAATATCAAGCTATGATCAGAAATGCCAAGCATCTCCCTTATCATATAGTAGATAACTTAAATGAGCTGGTTGCCCTCGATCCTGACGTCATCATGACAACCGACAAGACCTCCAAGGAAGACTTGGCCAAATTACAAACCGCTGCATCCGTCATTCCCGTCTCTACCAACGGAGCTGATTGGCAAGATAACTTGCGTCTGCTTGCTGATGTTCGTGGAAGAGACGACAATTTGGATACCTTTATAGGAAAAGTGAAGCAAAACACACAGGAACTCCGCGACAAGCTCGCCGAACTCCCAGAAAAGAAAGTGCTGACGCTATGGTTCCAAGAAGGCTCCTTCTACGCGTATCCAAAGGATGAACGGTACAATTACCTGTTATATACGGACTTGGCCCTGCCTGTCCCTGATGTCGTCGCGAATATGCAGGAGCGTACAGCGCTCCCTATGGATGCTTTGGCAAAAGAAAATCCTAACTACTTGTTTGTGATGGTCAACAAAGAGGACCAGCCCGCTTTCAAGCAGTTGCAAGAGCAGCCTGCATGGAAAAATCTAAGCGCAGTCAAAACGGGTCAAATGTACGTGAATGCCGTTGAACCAGGATTGGCTGGTGGCACAGCCTACAGCAACCAATCGTTTTTAAATGCAATTCGAAAACAGATGCTAAAGATGAGTGAATAAAAAGATGGGCTTTGCTCATACTATACTCATCGAGCTCGGTGGTGTGTTTTCAATCAGGCTGTAGTCCTTTACGGAGGCGATGTGCCATGGATGATTTACACGATCACCTAGTGAGTAAGGGAAACCGTACACTGCTTTAAGCTTCTAACTTCATATTGGAGGTAGATGCGTCGCACGTGATGATCGGTAACACCTCAAAACTAACGAGCTCGATATATGCCGTCTCCTTTATGGAGGCGGTTTTATTTCTTTTAAAGTGCGTTTATCGGGCGGTAGGGGTGGGGAGGAAACAGGAGAAAACGCTCAGATTCTAGGGCCACCTCCTGTTGGATTCACTGCCCGGCTCCATGAAAAAAAGCGAAACCCGCGTCCAAAGTCGTACATTCAGGAGGTCTCTCAGAGGTGGACGCTAAGAGCTTGTTTCCCTTTTTTTCTTTGCGCCTCGGTCGGTGTCCCAAAGATCCTCGCTTATTTCTCCTGTTTCCTCTGCGAGCTTTCCGTGTTAGTCGGGTTTTAAAAGCCTTAAAAGATGGGAGAATGTAATCTGTTACGACAGAGAAGAATATTTCCAGACGTAGCGACTTGTGGAGTCCTACCAAGCGGAGAAGGGATTTGCGGGCAACAGAAACGCAAACCTGGCACTTCAACAGGTCAAAAATTCAAACGATCCTCTGGAAAATAGCACCTGAGATTCGATTTTGTTCCGATACTCACCGTTTCAGGAACTTTCAACAGAAACGCTCACGAACGATCTGCTGTATCTCACCGAGTTGGACGGCACAAGGTCGCGGACGCTTCACGTTCCGTTCAACTTGAGCGAAGCTGTCGAGAGCGTTATTCTCACAATGGAAGCCGTCATCTTCGAGAAGGATCTCGCGCTAGACTACGACATCGAACCCGGCCTCACCGTCACCGGCTGCAGCGAGCAAATGGAGCAGGTCTTTATGATCCTGCTGGACAACGCGATCAAGTATGCCAATCCAAAGGGCTCAATCCACCTAACGCTTAAAAAGCATCAGGGCCATATCCAGCTATCGGTGACCAATACTGGTCCGGGCATCCCCGCCGAACATGCGGGCAAGATCTATGCGAAGAGTGTGCCGAACGATAAGACGACGTTTTATGTTCAGCTGGACTGACTAAAAAGCATATGGCGTGGGAACGTGTAACAAACAACCATGTTGAAACAACTGTGTAATCATTGGAAAAGCTCGGCATACAGCCGAGCTTTTATCTTACAGTCCAGTATACTAAATTTTCTGCGTGTCTTTCCTTTCTTGAAGTTCGTACATCGCAACCTTATAACTTATTACTTCTAAATGTTTTAGGTTTTCATTGATTTTATTCTGCACTTCTAATTTATGCTGCATCATCATTTCTTTTCTTTGCAGGAATGTTTCATCGCCTAATTCATAAAGATCGATATATTCTTTTATTTTAGAAATAGGCATTCCTGTCAACCGCAGAGATCGGATAAAGTTGATCCATCTCAAATCTTCATCATTATATATTCTACGACCATTTGAATCTCGAGAAATATTTCTTAACAACCCTTCCGTTTCATAAAATCTGAGTGTATTTGCAGACACATGTAAGTTATCAACTACATATTTCATTGAAAATGACATCCGATCCGTCCCCTTTCGTTATAGTTACTATAACGAAATGTAGATCAAAAAAATAGAAAAATGCTTTAGTAACCTCTACACTAATAGCAAATTCTATTGTAAAAACCTATATTTGACTTCGAGCAGCAATAATAAACTACATTAGAAGTACCGGGAAATAGAAAACCTCAAAACTGGAGGCAATTAAGCGATGAACTCAAACTATGAAAATGGAAAAAAACTTTTTCAAGAAACTGATGAATCAGGAATCCAAGCGGTTATTCATGCTTTAAGCGATGTATCTCCCCACATAAGTCGGTACATTATTGAATTTTTTGGGCAAGTTTTCAATAATCCCGTACTCACCTATGAACAAAGAGAAATAATCGTGATCTCTGCGTTAATATCGTTAGGTGATACTCCAAATCAACTCAAATGGCACATGAACTTCGGTTTGAAAGTTGGAATTACGCCGAACGAAATTATTGAAATTGCTACCCATTGTATTCCGTTTTGCGGCGCTCCTCGTGCTTTAAATGCCATTACCGTTGCGAAACAACTTTTTGCAGAACAAAATATCGAAGTAAACATCGAGGACGAACTACTACATTCTGTAGGGGAACGACGGGAAAGAGGCATAGCAAAACTTCAAGAAATCGACGGCAAACATGGTGAGGCGGTTGCCGATTCACTTGCCGAGATTGCCCCTGTATTAGCTGAACAAATCATTGAATTTGCGTTTGGTGAAATCTACAGCCGCTCAGGACTAAACCCTAAACAGCGCCAACTCGTCACATTAGGAGCCTTAACTGCTCAAGGTGGATGCGAGCCACAGTTGCACGTTCATCTCAATGCCTCCATTCGTGTAGGTCTAACGAGACAAGAAGTGATTGAGGCATTACTGCAATGCTACCCATACACGGGATTTCCTAAAGTCTTGAATGCTATAAATGTTGCCAAAAAGATATTTTTAACATAGTTATTCACCGATAGGGCAAGTTGATAAAAAGACCGGACTTCACTCACAGAGTTTTTCCGGTCTTTTTAATTAGATAAATTTTACTACTTTTTTCAGTGTACATTCATCATTTTTCCTATATGTTGGAATCAGTGATTGTCGAAAATTACTCTTAGGTGATGGATGTGCATACCCTTTATCTTGCTTAATCCAACTAACACAAAAATGGTGTAAACCACCTCCGCTATATCTACATCACTAAAACACCCAGAGAACCTTCCAAGTCATATTAAATTCCAATATGAACTCCCCTCATATTTCACAATCCTATCAGAACCTTCAGAATCCCGTATTATTTCACTATTTCTTTAAACACTCTATTTATTAATCTCAATAACTATGCAAAAAGCGAAACCGCGTCCAAAGTGGTCCTTTCAGGATGTTTTTTCAGAGGTGGACGCTTAAGGGCGTGTTTTGCTTTTTTCTCCTGTTTCCTCTACGAGCATTCCGTGTTAGACGGGTTTTAAAAGCCTTAAAAGATGGGAGAATGTAATCTGTTACGACAGAGAAAAATATTTCCAGACGTAGCGACTTGTGGAGTCCTACCGAGCGGAGAAGGGATTTGCGGGCAACAGAAACGCAACGTGCCCACGCTACGAAGCGGCTACCACTTTTGCGTTTCCCCGCAAATCCCTTCGGAGCGGACAGCCCCAGCCCCCAGCGGGACGGAGCCTGGAGCCTAGACTGGAAATATTCTTCTCTTCACCAAAGCAACATAAAAAAGACCTCTGTCCTAAAACAAAGGTCTTCCCCCATCGAAAAAATTATTCACCTAAATCAACGTTATGGTACACCTGCTGCACATCGTCCAAGTCTTCCAAAGCATCGATCAGCTTTTCGAACTGAGCTTGTACATCTTCTGTCAGCGTTACTTCGTTTTGTGGCAGCATGGTCAGTTCAGCTACGGTAAACTCTGTGACGCCGCCGTTTTTAAGTGCTTCTTGTACAGCGTGGAACTGTTCGGCATCTGCGTAAACGATGACAGCACCGTCTTCTTCCAAAATGTCGCGGACGTCTACGTCTGCTTCCATCAAGATTTCCAGCACCTCATCAGAGGATTTGCCTTCCATACCAAATACCGCTGTTGGGTCAAACATATAAGCAACCGAACCGGATACGCCCATGTTACCGCCGTTTTTGTTGAAAGCGGCACGCACTTCAGGAGCTGTGCGGTTTACGTTGTTGGTCAGTGCATCCACGATGATCATGGAACCGTTTGGCCCAAAGCCTTCATAGCGCAGCTCGCTAAACGTTTCATCAGAGCCGCCTTTTGCTTTATCAATCGCGCGGTCGATAATCGCTTTCGGTACGCTGTACGTTTTGGCACGCTCCAGGACGACCTTCAGAGCACGGTTGGACTCTGGGTCCGGCTCGCCTTGCTTTGCCGCTACGTAAATTTCCTTCCCGAACTTCGCGTAAATACGACTGGTGCTCGCGTCTTTAGAAGCTTTCTTTTCTTTAATATTGTTCCACTTACGACCCATAATCCCACTCTCTTTCAATATGACAGATTAAAATATGAATACTCCGGATTCCTTTTACACACTAGCCTATTATACCTCAATCTGACGAAAGATGTTAAGCAGTGGAAGAATTTAAAAGCACAGCCCCTGATTAGGAGAGCTGTGCTTTGCTTTTGCCAGGCTTATTTTTTGGTCAATCCTTCGTAAATCGTCTTGATATTCCACTCCATCATTTTGATGTACGTATCACCATCTTCTCCCGGCTTTCCGAGAGAGTCCGTAAATACTTTCCCGACAATCGGTACACCCGTTTCATTCGATACCATCTCCATGCTACGCGGATCGATACTCGTCTCTACGAACAGAGCCGGGATTTTTTTCGCACGAATCGTATCGACCACCTGCGTAACCTGCTCTGGTGTTCCTTGATTCTCCGAGTTGATTTCCCAAATGTACGCCGCTTCAAAATCGTACGCTTCGCTGAAATATTTGAACGCTCCCTCGCTCGTCACAAGCAAACGCTGTTCTTTCGGAATCTGGTTGTATTGCTTCACCGCTTCCTCGTGCAGTGCAGTCAACTGTTCGATGTACTTCTTGGCGTTTTGCTCATACGTTTCCTTGTGCGCTGGGTCCACCTTGATCAAGGCATTTTTTGCATTCTCCGCATACTTGATGCCATTGCGTACATCCAGCCAAGCGTGCGGGTCTTCTTCGCTCTCTTTGCCTTTCGTCGTCAAGTGCTTGGCAGCTACGCCCTCACTGAGACGGAACACAGGTGCATCCGGACCTGATTTGCCTGCTGTGGTCATCAGTTTATCGAACCAGGAGTTACCGGCTTCCAAGTTCAGTCCATTGTAAAAAACAGCGTCTGCATCCGTCGTTTTTTGCACGTCAGCAGGCAGTGGATCATATTCATGCGGATTGGAGCCAATTGGAGCGAGACTATGGATCTCTACCCGATCCCCCCCAACGTTTTTCACGATGTCATACAGGATGGAATACGTGGTTACGACCCGCAGCTTATCACTATCTGATTTCGTGGGCTCGTTCGCACTTTGCGGAGCACCACACGCTGCCATCAATACGGTTGATAGTAGAAAAACGAAAAACAGATTCCACTTCTTCATAACAATAATTCTCCTTTACTTTAAGAGCTCGACCCGTTTTTGCCGGGCTCGGATTGATTTCCATACTACCCCGTGTTTTCGGGAGAAAAGAAAGGCCAGGAAGAAGAGCACAGTTGCAACCACGACAATTGTGGCACCAGAGGCCAAATTATAGGTAAAGCTAAAATAAAGGCCGATAACCGAAGACAACATCCCAAAACCGCCAGCCAAAAAGATCATGATCGACAAACGGTCCGTCAAAAGATAAGCAGTAGCAGCCGGTGTAATCAGCATGGCGACGACGAGCACGATTCCTACAGTTTGCAAGGAAGCGACAGTTACCATCGTCAACAAGGTCATCAGCAAGTAATGAATGAGGTTGTTACGCAAGCCGTAGGCGGCAGCAATGGTCGGATCGAACGAAGTCAGTAACAGTTCTTTGAAAAAAGCGTAGACTGTCACGATGACGATAACCCCGATACCGACTGTCACCCACATGTCTGACGAACGCACAGCCAATACATTCCCGAACAAAATGTGATAGAGATCCGTACTGCTCTTCAGCATCGTAACCATGATGATTCCGATTGCAAAGGCGGACGTGAACATAATCCCAATCGCCGTGTCGTTCTTGATGCGGCTATTTTGGCTCACGTAGCCAATTCCAACAGCGGTGAGCACACCTGTTAAAACAGCGCCCACGAAGAAATTGATCCCAAAAGCATAGGAGAGTGCCACCCCAGGTAATACAGCGTGCGAGATGGCATCCCCCATCAAGGACATTCCACGCAAGATGATAAAGCTACCGATGACGCCGCAGATTAACCCAACCACTACAGATGTAAACATTGCTTTTTGCAAAAACTCATACTGTCCAATTGCCATCAAGAAATCCATTATGCAAGCACCTCGGTCTTTTCGAGAAATGGGAGTTGATAGGAATATGCTCTCGACATGACTTCTCGATTCAGCACTTCATCGACCGTACCGAACTTGATCAATTCTTTGTTCATTAAAAGGAGTTGATCAAAATACGCATATGCTTTGGACAAGTCATGATGGACGACGACGATTGTTTTGTCCTGAAATTGCAGCTCTTTCAAAATGCGAATGATGGTATCCTCGCTCGCCACATCAATTCCCACAAACGGCTCGTCCAGAAGCAGCAGCTCTGGTTTTTGCGCAAGTGCCCTTGCCAGGAAGACACGCTGTTGCTGCCCGCCGGAGAGCTCCCCAATCTGCCTGTCGCGGAAATCCTCCAGCCCTACTTTTCTCAGGCATTCCAACGCCCACGCTTTTTCCTTTTTCTTCGGAAATTTAAACAGTCCAACACTTGGGTATGTCCCGATCAGCACTGTATCCATGACGGTGATCGGAAACGTCCAATCAATTATGCTCCGCTGTGGTACATAGGCGATTTTCTTCCGGAATTCATTTGTCTCTTTCCCAAAAATCCGCACATTCCCCTTATCTCTCGGAATGAGTTCCAAGAGCGCTTTGATCAGGGTTGACTTCCCTGCCCCGTTTGGACCGATGATTCCAACCATGCTCCCTACTTCAACATCAAAAGAAACATCCCGAACAACTTCGTTCCCAAAGTAGGAGACATGCAAGCCCCTTACCGCGATAGCAGATTCCATGATTTTTTCCCTCCAAATAATAGCCCGTTATATGATCCCGCCCAAAAACCGATGGTGAAACGGGTAAATCCCACATGTACATATGCCTACACACAACAATGTAGTCTTGTACCAATAATATTAACCTAAACAAACTAATATGCATTCGTATAAAAAAGTTGCCCTAACGCAAAATTAAATGATTTCCATTCTCATGTCAATATATTCTTTTTTCTGAAATACAAAAAAAGTGCAGCCTATGTTTAAAAGAGTCAGCACTTCCAGGATGTTCCTATTCCGTTCATATCCAAAAGCTTTTTTTCTATAAAAATAAATAAACATATGTTAAATCGCTATAGTTATGTTAATATGAAGATTATCTGTTTGATAAAAATCTAAAAATTGAAAACTAACTAAAAATAGAGAGAGGTGGATCGTATGCAGGATCAAAAATTGGAGAGAGGTCTAAAAAACAGACACGTACAACTCATCGCGATCGGTGGAGCAATCGGAACAGGATTATTTTTGGGCGCAGGAAAATCGATTCATTTAGCCGGCCCATCCATCTTATTTGCTTACTTGATTACGGGCGTCATCTGCTTTTTAATCATGCGCTCCCTCGGTGAGCTCCTCTTGAGCAATTTGAACTACCATTCTTTCGTGGATTTCGTCAAAGACTATTTGGGGAATATGGCCGCATTTGTCACGGGCTGGACTTACTGGTTTTGCTGGATTTCCATCGCCATGGCCGACCTGACAGCGGTTGGTCTGTACACGCAATTTTGGTTTCCGGAAATACCGCAGTGGATGCCAGGCTTAATCGCCCTCGTGATTTTGTTAATCATGAACCTGGCTACGGTGAAGCTTTTTGGAGAAATGGAATTTTGGTTCGCGCTCGTTAAGGTCATCGCGATTCTCGCCCTGATTTTTGTCGGCATTTTCATGATCATCAAAGGTTTTTCTACGAATGCAGGTGCGTCCACCTTTACGAATCTCTGGAGTCATGGCGGTATGTTCCCGAACGGCTTCAATGGGTTCCTTCTCTCATTCCAGATGGTCGTATTCGCATTTGTTGGGATCGAGCTCGTCGGTCTGACGGCCGGTGAAACAGAAGACCCAAAACGCGTCATTCCAAAGGCGATTAACCAAATTCCGATTCGAATTTTGATTTTCTACGTTGGCGCACTCATCGTCATCATGAGCATTTATCCTTGGAACGCGATCAACCCGTTGGAGAGTCCATTCGTGCAGGTCTTCGCAGCGATTGGCATTGCAGCCGCTGCCGGTATCGTCAACTTTGTCGTACTGACATCCGCCGCTTCCGCATGTAATAGCGCCATTTTCAGTACAAGCCGGATGGTTTACTCCCTTGCCAAAGAAAAGAATGCACCTGTGCCCCTTACCAAACTGACTGCCAACAAGGTCCCGGCAAATGCACTACTCTTTTCGACAGTTGTCATTCTAATCGCAGTCGTATTGAACTACGTCATGCCAGAGGGCGTATTTACTCTGATTACTAGTGTGTCGACCGTTTGCTTTATCTTTATTTGGGGAATCACGGTCATCTGTCATTTGAAATATCGCAAAACGAGACCAGAATTAGCAAAAGCGAACCCATTTAAAATGCCGCTCTATCCTTTTGCCAATTACCTGATCCTGGCATTCCTTGCCTTCATCCTGGTCGTCCTTGCACTCGCGGAAGATACACGAGTCGCCTTGTTTATCACACCTGTATGGTTTATTCTGCTCGTCGTGATCTACAAACTGCGGAAAACGAGAACAAATGAAATAGAGGTAGCCGAACACTAAGCAGCGCCTCCTGTTTTCACTTTCAACAACGGTGAAAACGGGAGGTGCTTTATTTTGGTATCTCCTCGCGCTGCTCCCCTTCAAATACCCCTTCGATCACAATACCCTTCTTGCACTTTAGGTAGTACATAAACGGAAAATAGGAGACAAAGCCAAATAGGACTGCGCCTAATCCATACAGCAGCGGTACAGAAAGCACATGCAAGATTCCCGCTGTCCATCCCTTGACCTGCATACTGAAAATCAAAGCTTCCGAAGCGCCAAACTGCCCCATTACAAGTAAAAATAGGAAACGAAAGGCACCATCCAAAACCCCGATCGAAACCCCGGCTCCCGCACACAGCTTGATGTAGGACGATATTTTTATGTTTATGACTTTTACTCTCGTCATCCACTACACCCTCTTTTTTTAAATTTTTTCTAAAAGAAAACTAGCTTCCTTCCTCTTCGATGTGTACTATATGTAAAAAACCAAATCCAGCATGAGGTGATAGTAAACATGACACAGCAGCATCCGTCCTTTGCAAGACCTCCACTCGCAGATTGCATTCCTGATCTCGTTGCCTTTTCCAGAGGGGAGAAAAAAGCGACCCTCTTCATCCATAACGGCACTCTCGTCAATGTTCTCTCCGGTGAAATCTTGCCGAATATGTCCATCGCTGTTGTTGGCACACGTATCGCCTATGTCGGTCCTTTTGTAGAAGGGATGACGGATGAATCCACCAGGACCATCGATGCAAAAGGAAAGTATATGGCACCAGGACTGTTGGACGGGCACTGTCATATCGAAAGCAGCATGCTGTCCGTGACGCAATTCGCCAATGCGGTACTGCCCCTCGGAACGACAGGCGGTTTTTTCGACGCACATGAGATCTCGAATGTTCTCGGTTTACCTGGTTTGCGGATCATGCTGGATGAGGCGAGACAAACCCCGATGGCTGCTTACATGCAGGTCGCTTCCTGCGTCCCTTCAACGGATGCTTCTTTTGAAACGGCTGGGGCAGAATTCGGACCAGCGGAAGTCGCGGAAGCATTGAGCTGGGGACCCGATATGATCGCGCTCGGAGAAGTCATGAATTTCCCTGGGGTCGTGTACGGAGACCCGAAAATGATTGGAGAGATTCAAGCGACACTGCGGGCAGGAAAAGTAGTGGATGGTCACTATACATGGCCGTCAAGTGATCCACGTCTGGCTGCTTATGCAGCTGCGGGTGTAACCGGCGACCATGAGTGTGTGACCAGCGAAGATGTCGCACAGCGGGTACGCCTTGGCATGTATGCCAAAATGCGCCGCGGCTCAGCCTGGCACGATGTTGCAGCAACGATCAAGGCACACACCGAACAGGGCATTGACTCCCGCCGGATGATGCTCGTGTCCGATGACCGCATCTGTGATTCGTTGAAAGAAGAAGGTCATATGAACTTCATCGTCAGACATGCGATCTCGCAAGGAGTCAAGCCTGTGACTGCCTTTCAGATGGCGACCATCAATACAGCAGAACGATTCGGTGTCGCACGAGATGTAGGCTCGATCGCACCGGGTATCATCGCCGATATCATTTTGCTCGACGGGAATCTGGCTGATGTAAATGTCGTGACGACGATCGCACGCGGTGACGTAGTGGCGGAAAACGGTGAAATGACGCTCGAACTTTCTCCGTTCCCTTACCCTGAGTTTGCCATCAACTCTGTGAAAATCAAGGCTGAGCTCACTCCATCTGACTTCATCATCAAGACCCCCGTTCCGTCCGGGACGATCAAGACACGCGTCGCAGTTGTCCGCGAAAATCATGTAGAGACGGACGAAGTATTTGTCGATGTGGCTGTCGCAAATGGCGAGCTCCAGATCACGCCCGAGAGTACCTTGTGCAAAATGGCTGTTTTCGAACGCCATGGGAAAACAGGCGGCTCTGGCATCGGGATTGTCGGCAATGTCGGATTTAACCAGCCAGCAGCGATTGCCATGACTGTCGCCCATGACTGCCATAACGTGCTTGTCATCGGAAACGATGATGAGCGGATGGCACAAGTAGCCAATGCTGTGATCAGCATGCAAGGCGGCATCGCTGTCGTGACTGGAGACGGCGAAATGGTGGAGCTTCCGCTGCGTTTAGCTGGACTGATGTCGACCGAGCCTTATGAAACAGTTGTGCAGCAATCCATGGAGATTAGCCAAGCCTTGGTGAAAGCTGGCTGCACGATGAACTACGCCTTTATGACATTGTCTTTGCTTGCTCTGGTCGTCATACCGACTTTGCACATATCCGATACAGGCTTGATTCGCATTTCAGATGCAGGATTTGAGCGAGTATCACTGTTTGTGGAATAACGATGACATCCCCTCTTTTGCGAATGTGCAGAAGAGGGTTTTCTCTTTTCGCTACCCTATTCTTCGACCAACTGAACCACTTTGCATAATTGATAGAAATAGAAAACCCCACGCGTTTGTACGAGATTCATCTGATCCAGATAGCGCAGCGTTTCCAAAGCGATGTTTCGCGCCTCTTTTACATCCTCTTCATTCATGTTCGCGATAGCTTCCTTCAGCTCCACAACCGATAAGGAATAGACAGCAGGTCGCAGCGTGCGTAGCAGCATGATTTTGCGGATTTGCGAGCGATTGAAGAGACGGTAGCCATTTTTCTCATCGCGGGAAGTCGTAATAAGTCCAACCTTTTCCCAGTGGCGGATGGTTGAGCTCGGCAGAGAAGTCATGGTTGCTACCTCCCCAATCGTCATCCATTCGCCGTTTCCAGCTTCCTCACCCTTTCCAGCTGGACCGTCTTCAAGCATCGCCACGTTTCGTTCCGCTAACTGTTTGTCCCTCTGCAAGTTAGCCTGTACCTCATTCACAAGCCATAGAGCAGCCTGCAACTGTCTATCCTGAATCAATCGCATGACCTGCGCCGTCACATCCATTCCAAAGCCTGGGGACATGGCTTGGATACAGGTAAAATAAGCGACGTGTTCCTCCGTATACTTCCGGTAGCCGCTCACTGACCGTTCTACAGGTGGAACCAGCCCATGTGCTTCATAATTGCGCAAGGCGCTCGTACTCAGTTTCAGCTTACGTGCAATATCAATGGGGCGCACGGCAGCCAGCCTCCTTCCGATTTTCTTCCACAAAGATTAAAGCTTATTTGTAAAGTTACTTCAACCCAAATCAGCTTCATTCCTTTTCTTTTGGAGAAACCTTTCAATTAGCGCGAATGTTGTAAGATGAATGTGACAAGTGGAAGGAGGCGCATTAACTTATGCACAAAGCTGAATTCGAACGGCAACTGACAACACTCATTCATAAGGGCTATCCTGAAATGGCGGGCATGACAGCAGATGAATTTCGGGAAAATCTGACCCCGCTGCAACCACTGGCAGAAGCTCTCACCATTCAAGAAGACGACCTGCAAGCGGGCGTCGTCCCCTTTGTTCTCGTGGTAAAAGGCGAATGGTTCGACGGAGAAAAAGCGATGCAAGCCATCGAGCGGAAAAAGAAAGCTGGCTTCAGTGTCATGGATGCAGAAGAAATCCGGCGATTTACACCCATCGAAGACATCGAGATTCCTACAGGAATGGCTTACCTGATGACCGGAATTGATACGGGAAAAGAAACGCTGAACATCACTCCGAATGACGCGATGCCCATCCTCTTGGAGCAGCAGCGTTCTCCGCTCACGCTGGAGGAAGGAATTGCCCTGATCACCCACTTCCCGGATCTGGTAAAGAAAAACAACGGCTTTTCTCTACTCGGCTCTCGTTGTGGCGATCGACGAGTAACGGCCATGTGGATCAGCGAAAACAAGCCAAAGCTAGGCTGGTGCTGGGCTGGCAATCCACATACGTGGCTTGGTTCGGCTTCCTGCAAAGCTCGTTTGGGTGAAAAAAAACTTGAGGTGGTCTTACCCCTGTCAAGTAAACACAACTAGAAAATTCTAAGTAGCCAGTGTGTTTCGGTATTCGACCGGGGCACACTGGTTTTGAATGTTTGACCTTTTTTTAGCCATAGTAAAATCCCCTCCAAGGAGAGTGTACCACCCACTGTTAGTTTGGCGGGCTTTTAACACTGTCTACTCAAAGGGGATATTACTAGTAATGCGGACTTTTATGCTTACATCTATCTATTCTTCAAAATTAATTTTAAATACATCACCCGCATTCCCACCAAAAACGATCATCCCACCCTCAGGCAGTACTACCGAATGCTTGTTACTTGCCTTTGAAAAGTTCACAGTCATTCCATTCTTGTCATAAACGGCGAATCCACCGCTTACCGGAGTCTCAACGTTGATAACTCGGTTGGCTGATTTTGCATCGATTTTATACCATCTAGCCTGACCATCCGATGGTATGATGCATAATGAATCTTTCCCATCATGAAAGGTTGGAATAGCATCTTCACTGATATAGGATAATCCATTGATCTTTACATACTCTTTTTGATTCTTATGATAGAAATTCAAATCAAAAGCGTCTCTTCCGTTTGCAACAGGAATCTGAATTACATTTACTGCATTATTCTTGTCAACAATTTTAGTGCCTGAAGCGTATCCATGGCTGATATCAACGGATATAGTTTTGGTCACAAGCGCATTGTTTAGATACATTACTGAAGTGATCTTTTCATCTACAGCGTAGTATTTTTTTCCATCCCTATGTTCCCATACTGTTTTCATTGACTGTTTTAGTGGATTGGAAGCTAACTTTTGAAATTCATAGGTTACCGAAAACGCTTGACCTAATCCTGGATTATTTATATAAGCGTTAAGTTTTAAATAGGTTTTTCCATTCTTCGCTCGGTCAAAGCTTATCGTTGCATTCCCATCGTTGTTTTTGAACTGTCCATTGCCGGTATATACATATTTTTGCGGCGGTACCCCTCCAAATGCTAGATCAGGTAAATGAATCTCCCCGTTCTTTATCTCCAGTTTTACCGTTTTACCTACACTACCGTATAACCCAGAGTATGCAAGCATATCGGATGGCATGTCCACTTTCACTGGAGGTTCAAATGTTTTTTCAGGTAAAATTTCTTTAATGGTGCCTTTGGCTCTTAGATATTCCAATAAAATATTTGATGCAGCTAAACTATTATAGATACCACTGCCTCCCGATGAAAGCACAGCAATCGTAATATCATGTTCGGGTAAGGTCACCAAAGCAGCGTGATACATAATCGTATCTCCACCTTTAAATAATGCTGTTATTCCGTAATCACTAAACGGTGCTAAACGGACAGCATCCCAACCAAGACCATAGTTAATCGAGTTTGTCTCTTCAGGAACCCACACGCCTTTTCTATACTCATGACTTTGCATAGCCTTTGCTGACTTCTCAGATAAAATATCCGTTCGATTCCCGATTAATACTTCAGCGAATTCAGTTACTTCTTCAGCCGTGGAGTAAAGGCCTCCTGTCCCTATGAGATTGGCATTCTCAACGGGTAAAGCTTGATCCAACCCAGGATAATAAGTTTTTATGAGCCTGTCTCTATCAAAAGAATCAAGTGGTGTTTTGGTAGAGGTCAATTGAAGAGGATCAGAAATATAGGTTTCAAGAAATTCGCTATAACGTAAACCGCTCACTCGCTCAATCAATATTTCAAGCAGCTGAAAACCATCATTGCAATATACTGAAAACTCGCCGGGAGTTGACTTTAAGCTTTCGGATTGTAATCTTACCAATAATTCATCATGATTTTTCGTATCATTATCATCAAATAAAAAACTATTCCCATATTGACTACCGTAAATTCCTGAAGAATGATTCATCAACATACGTGGCGTAATCTGTTTATATCGCTTATCTGCCATTTTAAAGTCCTTGATATACGTGGTTAGCGGCTTATCAATATCAATTTTTTTAGAATCAGCCAGCATCATCGTTGCAGCAGTCACGTACATTTTACTTACCGAGCCGATTCCAAACATCGTGTCTTCGGTGATCGGACTCTTGGTCTCTTTATCGTATACACCAGCACTGCCTGATAAGACAATGGATCCATGATCCCTAATTGCATACTGCAATCCACTAGCACCATATTCGGATACGATCTTCGAAGCCTGCTCCCGTGCCTTTTCTTCTACAGTATCAGGATTCGTTAGAGCAAAAGCAGGGGTGACTGGTATTGCAACAAGAATAGCGGTCATGAATACAGAAACCACCTTCTTCATTGTTAATTCCTCCTCGTAATTCTTGCTGTATTGTACTTCGCTGAAATGATCATACAAGGAAAAAGTCTACTAGAATAAAAATGACCCTGAAACGAAAAAAACAATCCCTAAACAACATGTTGTCTAAGGATTGTTGCTTTAATATGGAAGTACGACCATATTATTAAATTCTTTATGTTTCGTTTCAATGGTCATATGACCACCGTACTTTTCACAAATTCTAGCTATGTTTGTTAATCCGATACCATGAAATTCCGCGTTTGATTTTTGGCTGTGCAAATAGGCAACTTCATTCTCCATATGATTCAAGATGTGAATGAGAAGGGTAGACTCGGTAGAATATATTTTGATTAGAATGTACCTATCTTCTGCGATTTTTACTCGTTTAGAAGCTTCCACTGCGTTATCTAGCATATTTCCTAGAGCTACACATAAGTCATAACGGTCAATATTAACTTCCTGTGAATATAAGTTGATCTTAGTATCTATTCTTATACCATTGGCTTGTCCAATATTAAGCGTATTTGTGACAAGGGCATCTATAACCAGATTCCCCGTATTAACGCGATGATAGGCTCCTTCGACTTTATTTAAAGTAGTCTTGATATGTTCCATTGCCGCTTCTAACTCATTTCGCTTAATACATTCTTCGATATACAAAAGCTGTTGGTTCGTATCATGAATGATTCGTTTAATCGATTTGAAGCTGTGAACTGTTTTTTCGTAATTCGCATCTTGATAGTCCATTTGATGTTGCAATTGCGAATTCTCATGCATAAATTGAAATTTATCAACGATATTATCAAAAATATAGAAAATAATAACGTTTAAGAGAAGCATTCCAATGACGGAAATGAAAGAATAAACGTCCATATAAGTTAGAATACTCAGCTGGTATATACTTACGACAGGAATAACCAAGAATAATGCGTAGTAACGATTATCCAAAGAGAAACTTCTACGTTTTGCAAGTAGTCGTATGATCTGAATGATCGCAAACATGATCATGGAACTGAGTAAAATAGCTTTCGTATTGGCTATTTGATCTTGTTCATTTATAGAGTGAAAGCTAAAGTCAACGGAATCTAGGGAATAAAATAAATATAGCGATATAAAATAAGAGAGAGATGCTAAAACACTGTAAAGTATAGAAAAAGTAAACTTCGTTTTAAATTCTACTGTATAAGATTGCGCAAAACTAAATATCACAAGAAAAGATAGCATCGAAGATAAAATAAGAGAGGCTGGTATAACTAAATATAGGTAATCGAGCAATCCAAAGATAATGAAGTATATAAATCGGTTTTGTTTTTTAGCTGATTTATCAAATACCGAATTGAAGAAAAAATTAACTTGCACACCCATCAGAAGTATAATGCAAAAGACAATCGGAAAATTATTTTGAATCATATCAATCGACCTTCATAATCATAAATTTGGTGTAAGTGTCTTTAACCTCTTTCATTTTAGAACGCCCTATAGGCAATTCCCTCCCATTGGACATGAGAACCACTCCACTAGCAAATTTCTTCACATGAAGCAGATTAATAATAATGGAACGATGGATTTGTATGAAGTTACAATCCTTTAAGGCCAGAGCATAATCAGAAATGATGCCTTTGCTTTCGTAGGTTTGATTCGTGGTCGTAAAATGCAGCTTGCTTTTTATGGTTAAGCTTTTGGCAGCTTCAATACAAATAAGTTCATCATGTTTCAATACGACTTCTTCATAGCCTGACTTGATGACCATATACTTTTTATCAAGTGCTTGAAAGTATTGGTGTAGCTTGATGATTTTCTCCTCCAAGATCGAAGGTTCAATGGGTTTTATCAAGTACTGGAATGTCATGACGTCAAAACTTTCCACCATATATTTTGGGTAACTTGTCAGAAAAATAATTTGTTCATCCAGGTTATGTAACCCTCTTATGGTTCGGGCTGTTTGAATTCCGTTCATTCCACCCATTTCAATGTCCAAAATTAAAATATGGAACGGAATTTCTTGGCGCTCATAATAAGATACCAACTGCTCTCCCGAGTCGAATGATTCGATTACAAACTCAATATTTGTCTTTATCGACAATGTAAGTAGAATACTTTTAACAAACTCTCTGTGTTTCTCCTCATCATCGCAAATAGCCACTCTATACATAAATGATGTACCCTCGTTCCATTACCTTTATTTTAAAGTTCTATCATAAACATGATACAACCTCTTAACTTTATATAGATAGATTTTGGATGAAATGCAAATTTGAATCCCTTAAATCACAATCACCCCCCTGGCCCTTATGAATGGAAAATCAATCTCTGTTACGGATGAAATCTTTGTAAGCAACAATTTTACGTTCTAGCATACCGTCCACATCGATTAAAATTTTTATTTGTTGCTCAATATAGTGTTTATGATCTTCTAAAAGACTCAATCGAGCTGAAGCAGTATGTTCTCCTTCTAAAAATAGTGAAGCGTACTTCTTGATTTTCGAGATAGGCATTTGCGTTTCTTTTAACTTGATAACAAATCGCAGCCATTGAATATGCGAATCGTTATATCGCCTGTCACCACTTTCATCGCGATCCGGAATAATTATTTTTTCCTTTTCATAATATCGCAGCGTATGTGTGCTGATCCCTAATAGATGTGCCACTTCACCAATCGTGTGCATGAGAAACCTCCGAATGGATTTTATACCCTTGACTTAGAGTTTACTCTAATCTGTATACTCAATGAAACATTCAATCTCAATGGAAGCTATTGAATAAATTCAGGAGGGGTATACATGAATTATACGGTCATTACGGGGGCAAGTTCAGGAATTGGTTTTGAAACCGCTCTGGCATTTGCTGCTCGTGGAAAAAACTTAATTTTAGCAGCACGTCGAACGAATGAATTAGAAAAGTTACAATCAAAAGTGGCTGAAATCAACGCAAAATTGGATGTAGTCATTCGAACAGTTGACTTAAGTGTACGTGCAAATGTTCATGACTTTTACGACAGTCTAAAGGATTATGAGATTGAGACCTGGATTAATAATGCGGGGTTTGGAAACTTTGCTTCTGTTGGAAAACAAAACTTGAATAAAATTGAGTCCATGCTTCACTTGAATATTGAAGCACTAACGATTCTTTCTTCTCGTTATGCTCATGACTATGCACATGTGAAAGGAACACAAATCATCAATATTTCTTCAGGCGGAGGTTACAGAATCATTGCTAACGCCGTGACCTATTGTGCAACGAAGTTTTATGTAAGTGCCTTTACGGAAGGTCTAGCACAAGAATTGAGGGAGAACGGAGCAGAAATGCGAGCAAAAGTCTTGGCACCTGCTGCAACAGAGACCGAATTTGCGAAGCGTTCCTTTGATATGGATCATTTTGAATATGCTGGTGCAGTTCCTAAGTTCCATACAGCTAAACAAATGGCCGGTTTCTTGCTCGATTTATATGACAGTGAGAAGGTCGTTGGAATCGTGAATGGAGCAACATATGAGTTCGAGCTAAGAGATCCAATCTTCACGTATGTATCGAGGCCAAGCAACTAGTTTTTTATCATTCCGAGACATTTTCCACATCAAAAAGAGGATGAGTAAGTCTCATCCCCTTTTTGATGATTAAACCATTACTTTGCAAATATCGTTCGTAAACTCTACTGGGTCTTGAATCGGCAAGCCTTCGATCAAGAGAGCCTGATTGTACAGAAGCGCCGTATACAAATTGACCTTTTCCTTGTCTGTGTCAAATGCACCCTTCAACGACTGGAACACCGCATGGTTCACATTGATCTCCAGCACCTTGTCGGCCTTGACGTTCGGATTGTTCGGCATCGCATTCAAGATTTTTTCCATTTCAATCGTCATTTCACCCTCAGTCGACAAGCAGACAGGGTGTGACTTCAAGCGCTTGGAGGCTTTGACAGCTTTGACTTTTCCTTCGAGCAGCGATGCCATATAGTCGAACAGCTCTTTGTTGTTCTCGTTTTCTGCTTCGGCTGCTTTTTCTTCTTCACCCGGTTCGATTCCCAAATCCCCGCTCGATACGGATTTGAATTCCTTTTCCTTGTAGTTCATCATCATTTTGATCGCGAACTCATCGACGTCATCTGTGAAGTACAGGATTTCGTAGCCTTTCTCGGATACGAGCTCTGTTTGCGGCAGCTTCTCGATTCGCTCGATCGACTCGCCAGATGCGTAGTAGATGTACTTTTGATCTTCTGGCATTCTCTCTACGTACTCTTCTAGCGTCACCAGCTTTTTCTCTTTGGAAGAGTAGAACATCAACAGGTCTTGCAGCGTTTCTTTATGCCTTCCGTAGTCGCTGTACATACCGTATTTCAGCTGTCTGCCAAACGACTTGTAGAACAGCTCGTATTTCTCCCGCTCTGTTTTCAGCATGCTTTGCAGCTGGCTTTTGATTTTGCTCGTGATGTTTTTTGCAATCAGCTTCAATTGACGGTCATGCTGGAGCATCTCACGGGAAATGTTGAGCGACAGGCTCTCGGAGTCAACCATCCCTTTTACAAAGCTGAAGTAGTCGGGAAGCAGGTCTGCACATTTGTTCATGATGAGTACGCCGTTCGCATACAGCTCCAGACCTTTTTCGTACTCCTTCGAGTAGTAATCAAACGGCATGCTCTCCGGGATGTACAAAATCGCCTGATAAACAACGGCTCCATCAGCATTGATATGGATGTGCGTCAGCGGCTTGTCGAAGCCGTAATGCTTGCTCGCATAAAACTGCTCGTAATTCTCCGTGGTCAGCTCGCTTTTATTTTTACGCCAAATCGGAACCATGCTGTTCACGATTTGCTCTTCCTTCACCTGTTCGTACTCGTTTTCGCTGCCCTCTTTTGGCTTATGCTGCGTAACGTCCATTTTGATCGGGTACCGAATGAAATCGGAGTACTTTTTGATAATCGCTTTTAATCGGTACTCTTCCAAAAACTCGTCGTAATTCTCTTCCTCCGTATTCTCCTTGATTTCGAGAATGATTTCGGTTCCGACGGAATCTTTTTGATAAGGCTCAATCGTGTAGCCATCCGCACCGCTGGACTCCCATTTGTACCCAGTGTCGCTGCCCAGTGCTTTACTGATAACCGTAACCTTGTCGGCAACCATGAAAGCCGAGTAGAAACCAACGCCGAATTGACCGATGATGTTGTAGCCATCCTTCGCGTCGTTTTCTTTTTTGAACGCCAAAGACCCACTCTTCGCAATGACACCCAGATTATTTTCCAACTCATCCTGCGTCATGCCGATCCCGGTATCTGTCAGCGTCAATGTTCTGGTATCTTTGTTAACCTCTACTTTGATGTAATAGTTCTCTTTATCGAACACCAATTGATCATCGGTGAGCGACTTGTAGTAAATTTTGTCAATCGCGTCACTCGCATTGGAGATCAACTCGCGCAAAAAGATTTCCTTTTGTGTGTAAATAGAATGGATCATCATTTCCAACAGACGTGTAGATTCTGCTTGAAACTGCTTTTTTTCCATGAAATACCCACCCTTCCGGACTTCTTATGTATTCCTTTTTCGATGTTAGCACTCTCACCTCGCGAGTGCTATTCACTATTTTTATAACAGTCTTAGATTTTTCTGTCAATATGATCCAACTAGAAATAAAACCGCCAGCCTGCCAGCCTGCAAGCCTGACTCCCGGATCATCGCGACAATCACGACCCAAAATCGAGACAAAGGGAGAGCGAAGAAGAAACCCTCGGGTCAATCTCCCAAGGGTCTCCTTTGCTTCGCCTAATTTTATTTCACCGGAATATAGCCCGTTTTTTCTACTAATTCTTGTCCTTGTGGAGACAAAATCCATTCGATCAGCTTCTCTGCATTCGGATTGTCCGTCCCGGCTGTCACTGCGTAAAAATCGGCCGCAAACGGATACGCTCTGCTTTTTATCGTTTCCTTATTAGGCATTACCCCATCAATCGCGAGCAGACGAATGTTTCCGTTTCGCACCATCTCCGTGGCATAAAACAAGAACGAGTAACCGATGGCATTCGAATAATTTTTGTAGTTGGCTGTTTGCTCGATGATTTCACCCATTCCTGTTACCACGTCTTCTTGTGGTGCTTTCATGAGCTCTTTGTCTCCCATGATCTTCTTGAGCATCGTCTGACTTCCACTATTTTCAGGACGCTGAAAGGATCGAATATACTCATACCCGCCCCCGACTTGATCCCAGGAATTGATGTCTCCCGCATAAATGTCCTGAATCTGCTGGGTAGTGAGTCCGTGAACAGAATTCTCTGCATGGACGAAAAAGACAAAAGCTTCCTTTCCAATCGGGGTCAGCTTAAGCTCTACGCCTTTTTCTTTTGCTGACAGGAGCTGTTCCTCGGAAGGCGCTGCCGCAAAAATGATATCGACTTTGCCATCCAGTAAGTTTTCGTACGCATTTGGCGTCTTGTTTACCATGACTTCACTGTCGTAAAGATCATAATTTTTCTCGGGATAAACAGCCTGCACAAAGGAAGCGTAAAGAGGATACAAGGCCGTCGCCCCATCTATTTTGGGCAAATCAGACTGTAATGACAATGTCGCTGGTTGATCCAGTTTATGGACCTTGGAGTCTGTGGCGAACGGTTTATACTGTTCCAGATCGACCTCTGCCTCACTGACCACAGGAATGCTGTTATGGTAATAGCTGCTGATCTCATATCCTGCAACTGGCAGCGTACAAAAGAGAAAATAGACAAAGAGGGCCCGGTTCCATAACCGACTCTTTTGCGGGGCGAACATTTGGCCGATGATGTAGATGATAAAAACGACCGTCGTGACAGCGACAAGTAGGCAATAAACTCTTCCCTGTGCGTTCAAGGCAGTCATCACCATCGCCACGACTCCGATCACAGTGATGATCGCACCCAAAACAATACAGCCGAAGATTTTTCCTACCAATTCTTTGTTCATTCCTTCTCCTCCCAGTTCTCCTACCGTTATTATAAATGATTGGGAGAGATTAGGAAGAAGAAGCATACCAAACGAGCCAATTTACTCGACACCTAACCATTCCTTATAATTTGTTGCCCATTTTTGCAAATCGTTGATGAACAAGCTGGCGTGATAGCCATCACAAACCGCATGATGGACTTGCAAAGAAACAGGCAATAACGTTTTGCCTCCTTGCTCGAAATACTTTCCGCTCGTAATGATCGGCAGCAAATATCGCCCATCTCCCGAAATATTCAGATTAAACCCACTGAAGCTAACCCAGGGAATACACGAGACAGGGAAGGTATAAGGCGGTTCCGGTTCTTTCGCTACAAAACCTTTGTTGTCCCCATACTGTTTCATATCCGCTACGTAATTTTGATAAAACACAGGGAACTCATCAGCGAATTCCGTCCACATCGTAGAAAAAGTTTGATCGTCCTTGTGAAAAAAAGTATAGCTGGGTATCATGCTCTCCCAGTAGCCCAACTCGCCATCCGCATGAAACGATGTCCGAAATTCACGATGCTCATTGACAACGTTTGTCACCATATACAGAAAAGCCGGGTACAGCTTCATCCCTTTTTGCCGTAGAGCGGGGAGCAATCCCGATATATCAATGTTGGCTGTCAAACTAAAGGTGCAATTCACTCGGTTCAGATAATGCTCGAAATAAGACTTTCTGCTCCAATTGTTTAGATCGATTCGCTGAAATTTCATTGGATATCCCTCCTAAAATCGAAAACATCATGATTTTAGGAGGTGATTTTGCGTGTCCTTTTCATAACACCATCCCCTTCTCCAATCCTGCCTTACTCCTCCAGCATACCACTTGTATTTCTTTTTGACATCAGCCTGTGTATAGCTCCAATGTTTAAGCAGAAATAGGGAAGGGAAAAGGAAAGGGATGGTAAAGGAGGAACATGATGAAAAATATGTCTTTATGCTTAGCTCTTATCGTTTCGATTCTTTTCTCAACTTCCATGCCTGTTCAAGCCAGTCAGTTCAGCGATATCCCGAATGGACATTGGGCTCGGGAATCCGTTGATTTCATGGTGAAAAAAGGTGTATTAAGCGGTTATTCCAATGGAGCCTTCAGGCCGAATGAGGCGATTGACAGAGCCGAGCTCACTGTTATGTTTCATAAGCTGTTTAATAAGCTCCGTCCGAATCTAAACAAAGAATCCTCCGAGCAGAAAATACAGAAGTTTGAAGATGTCCCCAAAAAACATTGGGCCTATCAGCCATTAATGGAAATGTACGATGCAAACTCATTTGGTGTTGTAGATTGGGACTGGGACAAAGTCTACATCTATCCCGAAAAAAAGGTAACGCGGTGGGAAGCTATGTACTTCTTCCAAACGTTTTTTTACCAAGAGATGTATCAAATGCCCGCCGATCAAGTTTTGCAAGTCCTCGCTAGAATTGACGATATTACCGTACAGTCGGTCGATTCACCTAACTATCGATCACCTTATCCTGGTTCCACTGCTATTCCTAACGCCGAATACACAATTAGCTACAGTCACCTCGACTCTGGAGAAATAACTTTCGCCAATGGTGACATTGATGCATTAAAAGCTTATGCACTCGCATGGCTAGTGGGCAACGACATCATGAGTACGTGGGATAACCAATTGGAAATACACGATCCACTCACACGAGCGGAGGCAGTAGTCATGCTGCACCGTACTTACAACGTATTATTAGCGGATGGGTCTCTCTCAACGTATACGAGTAAATAACCCTCGCCCAAACTCTCGTTTTGGAAAAGGAGCCCTCACATTTGGAAGGCTCCTTTTAGCAAATGCACCTTTTACTCCATCTGCATTTTGCTCATATCCATATACAAGCAGATTTCAGCGAAGCCCACCCCATACATTCCCGGACAGTACCGCTCATTCAAGAGGCAACGTTATTTTAAATAGAGTCGTATACCGTTGATTTCTTTCCAAATGAATGGTCCCCTGATGTAACGTTATAATTTTTTTACAAATGGCTAGACCGAGTCCGGTGCTATCTTTCACAGGATTACTCCCTTTTATGAACTCTTCAAAAATGTGTTCCCTAACATCCTCTTGAACACCTGTACCGTTATCACCCAACCACAGAACAACGCCGGCTTCTATTTTCTCGCATGAAACGAATAGCTGCGTTCCCGGAGGATTATGTTTTAGTGAGTTACCGATCAAATTCGTAATAACGCGGTTCATATGCATTTTGTCGAACATGACAAACAGCGGCTCCTCTGGAATTTTCACATCCAGCTGAAATCCCCTATCTTCTATTTCCGGATAAAATTCCGCAACAAGCTGCATAAACCACTTACTGATATTCACCTTTTCTTTATCAAGTCTCACGTGCTGGTCTTCCAGCTTTGCCAGCTCGAACAAATTTTGAATCAAATGGGCCATATAAGACGATTTGTCGTTAATATATTGAACATACTGACGCCTTTGCTCTTCTTCTAGCTCCGGCCTATCCAGCAACAACTGAGAATAACCGAATACAGAGGTAATCGGCGTTTTCAGATCGTGAGACAAATGCAGCAGCATGTTTCTTTTGTTGTCCGCTACCGCTTCTTTCTCTGCCGAGGTCTGCTGTAGTCGTTCTGCCATTCCGTTAAACGCTTCCCGGATTTCTGCAAATTCCATTTCTGCCGAAAATGTAAGCCTCTTCTGATAATTGAAGCCTTCCATTTCTTTAATACCCTCTACAATTTGCCGGAGAGGCTTCTTCATCTGCAAGACGGAGTACCGGGTATAGAAATAAAGGGAGATGAACAACAGAACGACAAACAACGCTATTAAGATTCCAAGCGCCAATGATATAATTTCCGACCGCTCAGGAATTTTCCACAACAGAACATAGTTTTCACCCTCTGGCCCTTGCGCTCGATAGGCATGGTAGAAAATTGAATCATCATTTCGCAGTATGTCCACTTTAGCGTACAGCATTCCATCGCTATATGTCATGATATTGTCTTCCTTGTTGCCTTTTACATAGATGACTGTCCCCGATTCATCCACGATCTCGAACCAGCCGCCGTACTCGTCTAACAACCGTCCATCAATCTTTTCAAAAGGGTACTGGTATATTTTACTGCCGTCCACTCGGGTCAAATCGGGCGTTTTATCAAAATAGTTGTCCATCAACAGGTCTGTCCCCAAAAGAGCAATCATAATCGTGCATAAGAACAAACCGCTTATCACAACATAGTGCCGAAAAAACAGTTGTTTTAACGGCCGCTTGTCGGGGATGCTCTCATTTTTTTTCAAAACGGTAGCCTAACCCCCTGATCGTAATAAGATAAACTGGCTTTCTTGGGTTATCCTCAATCTTCTCCCTGAGTTTGCTGATATAGACCATGATGAGGTTTTCATCCCCTATGTATTCCTGCCCCCAAACATGCTCGTAGATGGATGCTTTTGTAAAAACTCTCCCCGCATGCTTCATCAGTAAAGACAAAATCTTGAACTCGTACGATGTCACTTCTTTCTGCTGTCCATTTTTGTACAGCTTACAGCTCACCAAATCGAGCATGACATCGCCAATTTGTATGATTTCATCGTTCTGCTTTTCACCTTTAGAAAATACATCCATTCTTCTGAATAACGCTTGAACTCTGCTGACGACTTCTATGGGGTTAAAAGGCTTCCCCACATAGTCGTCAGCGCCAAGCTGCAGTCCAATAATTTTATCCATATCGTCCGATTTCGCGGACAGGAATAAAAACGGAACTTCGGAAATATGTCGCATCTTTTTTAATAACTCGTATCCATCCATCATCGGCATCATAATATCAGCAATAACCAGATCGATTTGCACGTTTGAGAATACAGCCAGCGCATCAACCCCATTACCTGCTTCATAAGTAGCAAACCCGTAATTTTTCAAATAAATACTGAGTAGTTCACGAATTTGTGCTTCATCGTCGATGATCAGTATCGTTTTGATTGTATTTCCCTCCATCGCCTCATGTCGCAACGAAGCACAAACAAGAAGTCACGGCTTGTTGTACCCTAAAATAATTGGTCTGCGAACCGAGATAGTAACGCAGCCGCTTCTTTCCTTACCATCAGCTGCTCTGATTTATAATCGAAACTGCCATCTCTGCCTTTCACCACTTCTGGTCCGTATAATCCTTTTGCCACTACGAAATGGACTCCCTCTAAAGCCCAAGCATCTGTCCTACCACTCAACTTGGCTTTTTTCGGCTCTCCATGAAGATAGCCAAATGCCATGCGCCATACGATGGTTGCTGCTTCTTGACGCGTCAATGGCTCGTTCGGATAAAATTTGCCATCAGCAGATGCTTTTAGTAAACCTAACTCGTAAGCTGCTTGAATTTCCCGCGCATACTTGTTACCTGAAAGATCCGTGTAAATCGGTTTATGCTTTGATGGGGCAATGCCACTCCACTTGATGAACCAGCCAACAAACTCTCCTTTTGTTATCTGTTGTTCGGGCGAAAAGCGATTGTCTCCTTCCATATCAGCAAAGACACCGATCTGGCGCAGGTGATAAATATAGGACGCATATGGATGGTCATTCTCCACATCCTGATAACGTTGCGGCTCAGGCAATTTTTCTGCCCAACTATCTGATTTTAAATCGTAATAGAAAGCCTGCACATCTCCGTGATCGTTCAGCTTAAAAGCAGCTTTACTACCTTGTTCATCCTGGAATAAGAGTGGCTCCACCTCATATAGGAAATGTTCTCCCAGCGGGTCTTTTACAATGAGTTTGCCGCCTTCAGCACGTATACGAGTCGTCCACATCCGGTTTCGCAAATCGCTGTATGTCCCTTCAAACTTCGTGAGTTCTTGTTTCGCTAACGCAAACGGTCCCTTTTTGTGCTCATTTTTCGGGTAGTAATGATCCATAAACGCTTCAATCAAAGGCATACGAATTTCGAAGTCCTTATTGACTGTAACAAATACTCCCACTTTTTCTTCCGGGATCAACCACATCCCGGTATGGTATCCTTGTAAATCCCCTGCTTTTTCAATAACATAATGTCCATTGTAATTTTGCTGGTTGGCATATTCGAAACCAAGCGCCATGTTATTCAGCTTTGGATGCACGGAAAGATGAGGTCTCTGCATTTCTGCCGCCGTTTCTTCTTCCATAATCGTCGCATTCCCAAGCTTTCCTTTATTGAGATGAGCAATCATGAATTTAGCCATATCAGAACCAGTTGAGAGCATTCCACCATCAGGAAGCTCAGTTGGTACCGTTGCATAAGTCGGGATCGGCTGTCCGATAATATTATAAGGTACAGCCAACTCTTTGACTATTGAGGGTGTAAGTCGAAAATCACTATTTTCCATGCCAAGTGGCTTAAAGATGCGTTCCTGCACGTATTCACCAAATGGTTTTCCTGCTACTTGTTCTACAACATAACCTTGAATGGTGAAGCCGAGGTTGTCATATCTGTAAAACTCTCCTGGCTTGCGAATGACATTTGGGAGATTGTCCATAACGAATTTCTTTAAAGAAACCTCCCGTTTCAAGTCGGTTGTTGAACCGTCAGAAGTGTCTCCAAAGTCAAATCCAGTGGCGTTCGTTAACAGATGTTTCATTGTAAGAGGAGTGCCTGTCTTATTCGGAATCCGGGCACCCCCCATATATGCGGATACATCTTTGTTCAAATCTATTTTTCCTTGCTCCGCCAATTGCATAACGGCTGTAGCTGTAATAACCTTGGATACTGACGCTACACGGAATACAGTCCGATCAGGATCGACCGGAATCTTCTTCTCTACATCCGCATATCCATACCCTTTTTTCAAAAGGACCTTGTCTCCTTTTACAACTACAAACGAAGCTCCTGCCAAGTTGTTCTTAATTTCTGACTGGTTAAAAAATTCATCTGCAAATTGCTCTACCTCTCTCGGATCATCCGGCCCAGATACAGAAGATGCGAACACTTTGGTTGGAGAAACAACTCCGCTTACAAGGCTGACGCTCATAGTAGTTACAAGTACAGTCGCCATTAATGTCTGTAACTTCGAAAACATTTTCATAAGATTGCTCCTCTCCTTTACCCTTATTTCCTTCTCTAGAAGAGTAAGCAATCAATCTTAATCGTATTTCTATACAACCTTAATAGAACATGAATTTTTTGCTTGTTCATGCAAAAACCCCTGATTTCTCAGGGGCACGCTCCTCTATTCTCTCGATATCTGTCTCCTATCCATATACAACACATTCCACCGATGACCATCCAAATCTGCGAAGCCTGCCCCATACATCCCCGGACCATGCTCCCGCGGCTCACTGAAAACAGTGCCCCCAGCGTCTATCACCTTACCCACCAATTCATCCACCTTTTCCCTGCTCTCGGCATCGATCGAAAACAACACTTCCGTTCCGCGCTTTGTATCTGCCAGTTCATTTTGCGTAAAGGTTTGGAAGGTAACCTCTGGAAACAGCATAATGAGCATGTTTTCTTCGCCGATTACCAAGCCCGCCATCTCTTTGCTATTCTCATGGCGAGGATGAAAAGAGAATCCGAGTGCGGCAAAAAATGATTTGGACTTTTCGAGGTCCTTGACGGGCAAATTGATCCAAAGCTCTTTTGTCATGGGAATTTCTCCTTCGCTTTTTGTTTGGATGATACTCATTCTTCTCCTTTAAAGCATAGCAGAATCATGCTTGAAAGCTTCTTCCCGATTGCTATTTTGTGTTAAACCATTCATTCATATCATTTCCGATATTGACACTCGGAATTGGAACCGATAAAGTATTGGATAAACTCGGTTTTACAAGCGCGAAAATTCCAAAAACAATAACGAGGTGGGCACATGGCAAACGATTTGATTCAAGCAATTACCCTGTTAAAACAAAAAGAATGGGTAGATCTCACGCACACATTCGGTCCGGAATCCCCGCACTTCCACGCCTTTGACGCCGCCGAATTCCAAACGCTGTTCACACATGACGACGGCTTCTTCGCCCAGCGGTTCTCTTTTCCTGGACAGTACGGTACGCACTTGGATGCACCGATTCACTTTGTGCGCAACAAGCGTTACTTGGACGAGATCGAGCTGAAAGAACTCGTACTGCCGCTCGTCGTCATCGACAAATCAAAAGAAGCCGAAGCCAACAACGACTATTCGCTATCCGTGGAAGACATCTTGCATTTCGAAACCGAGCACGGTCAAATCGAGGGCGGCTCCTTCGTTGCCTTGCGCACAGATTGGAGCAAGCGCTGGCCAGACGTCGATGCCTTCAACAACAAGGATGCAGATGGCAATAATCACGCTCCCGGCTGGTCATTGGAGGCTTTGAAATTTTTGTTCGAGGAAAGACAAATCAAAGCAGTCGGTCACGAAACCTTCGATACGGATGCGACAATCGACTACCGGAAAAACGGAGCGCTCTTGGGCGAATATTTTGTGCTCGATCAAGACACCTATCAAGTGGAGCTGCTCAAAAATCTCGATAAGCTCCCGGCAAAAGGCGCTGTCATAGTAAACATTACACCCAAGCCGGAAAAAGCCTCCGGGTTTCCTGTTCGCTCGTTTGCCATATTGCCTTAAAGCTAAAGCCGAGTAAAAGCCAGGTATCATCACCGATCACCTGTCGCTCACTCGGCTTTTCATCTGAAAATGCCCTACGTATCCAATGGCGATTTACGAATAACCGCCACACTGGACTCCCTTACAATCAGCCGCGGCTCGAACTGTACGCGCTCAAACGCCCCTGCCCCCTGCTCACGAATCCGTTTCAGCAAAAGCTCTGTCGCCAGCCGTGCTACCTCTTCCCCCATGATCGAAACAGAGCTGATCTGCGGTGTCGTAATCGTCGTCCACACATTGTTGTCAATGCCCACGACAGCGACATCCTCTGGCACACGGACGCCGAGCTCCTTGAACCGATTCACAATCCCGATTGCCACCATGTCATTGACCGCATAGATAGCGTCCGGCATGTTTTTCAAGCTAAAAAAGTAATCAGCAGCACGAAGGCCCGTCTCAAACGAGAAGTCCTCACCGAAATACACCAGCGAGGGATCGACGTGCTGAAGCGACGCCTCATAGGCAAAATACCGTTCCTCGATCTTGTCCTTCGGCGCACCTGCGTAAGCGATTCGCGTACGACCAATTTTGATCAGATGCTCCATGACCAGTCGCCCTTCTTGACGGGCCATACTGACAATATCTGCTTTCACATTGTCTTCGAGCTTTTTTCCATAGTTAATAATCGAAACGGGAACACTCGCTTTGTTAATCATCTGGACCAACGTCTTCGGATAGGCGAGCGGCATGATAATCAGCCCGTCTACATGCAGCTTTTTGACCTCACGCACAGTCTCAAGCTCCATTCGGGCATTTCCCGCTGTATTAATTTGTACGACGCGATAGCCATGCTGCTTGGCTGCTTGCTCAACCGACCAGGCGATATCCGGAATGATCGCATTGCGAATATCAGGGACAGCCAATGCGATTTGATAGGTTTGGCGCACCTTTAGACTTTGCGCGGAAGTGTTTGGAATAAAGCCCAGCTCATCGATGACGTCCAGAATCAACGCTTTCGTCTTCGGACTGATTCCCCCGCTGTCATTGATGGCCCTCGATACCGTTGCGATTCCTACGCCAGCCTTCTTCGCCACATCTTCTATTGTCACTTTATTTTTTGTATCCAACGCGTTGCTTTCCTTTCCATATCGGAATCGTTTTCAATCTTTCCGAGCTAAATGGTGTTTTCTTACCGCTATTATAGCATACACAAAACCAATGGTAACGAGGCTCGAGCAAAACATGGCGGACGACTTCGCACCTGTTGCACAACACCTATACATCCATTCAACATAGCTAGAGTTAACATCCTCTCCTCTGACAATTGCACATCACCCCAACTCTTGCCTAGGAAATCAAATTGACAAGATCCTAAACTTATGACATATTAATTTTCGGAAACGTTTCCTATTTTACTTGCTGAATTTCATATATAGAATCCAAATCGAATGAGGAGATGGCAGATATGAAAGCGTTACGTTGGCACGGATTAAAAGACCTCCGTTTGGAAACCATTTCGGAACCGGTTGCGACCAAAGGTAAAGTGAAAATCAGAGTCGAGTGGTGCGGCATTTGCGGAAGCGACTTGCATGAATACGTGGCTGGCCCGATCTTCATCCCACAAGGTACTGAACATCCACTAACAGGCGAAAAAGCCCCGATCGTAATGGGGCATGAATTTTCCGGACAAGTGGTGGAAATCGGAGAAGGCGTAACCACTATCAAGGTTGGCGATCGCGTCGTTGTCGAGCCGGTTTTCGCTTGCGGAACATGCGCTGCGTGCAGACAAGGCAAATACAATCTTTGTGAAAAAATGGGCTTCCTCGGTCTCGCAGGCGGCGGTGGCGGCTTTTCGGAATACGTGGCTTGCGATGAGCACATGGTCCACAAAATCCCAGACAGCCTCTCCTATGAGCAAGGAGCTCTTGTCGAGCCATCTGCCGTGGCCCTTTATGCAGTCCGTTCAAGTCAGTTGAAAGCTGGTGACAAAGCTGTCGTATTCGGTGCTGGTCCCATTGGCTTGCTTGTCATCGAAGCATTAAAAGCAGCAGGAGCGGCTGAGATTTATGCAGTGGAGCTGTCCCCCGAACGTAAAAACAAGGCAGCTGAGCTGGGCGCCATCGTTATCGATCCAAAAGAATACGATGTAGTCCAAGAAATTCACAACCGGACAAACGGTGGCGCAGATATCGCCTTTGAAGTCACAGGCGTGCCTCCTGTCCTCACGCAAGCCATCAAATCTACCAAAATCGCTGGACAAATCATGATCGTCAGCATCTTCGAAAGAGAAGCGCCAATCAAGCCAAATCACATCGTCATGAAAGAACGCAACATGACAGGTATCATTGGCTACCGTGACGTATTCCCTGCCGTCATCAGCCTGATGGAAAAGGGCTTCTTCCCGGCAGACAAGCTGGTCACCCAGCGCATCAAGCTCGACGACATCATGGAGAATGGTTTTGAAGCACTGTTGAAAGAGAAAAACCAGGTAAAAATCCTCGTTAGCCCGAGAGCATAAGCGAAAACGATTCCATAAATATCGTGCTATTTTCTTCCACACAAGGAAATATGCCATGCCGCTACAAAAAACGGAGAGAAAGCAGGAGTAATTCCTGTTTTCCGCTCCGTTTTTTCTCGTTATCCTCTTCGTTTTTTAGCCTTGCGCTCTGCGAAGAGGAGCAAGTGTCATTACGCTTCCTTTTCTTGTGTATGCTTCAAAATTGCTTCGATGACGACATCCCAATCCCCACGCGGAAGCTCATGCCCTGTCCCTTCCAACGTAAGCAAGACTGCTCCCGGAATGGTGTTCGCAAGATGTAATGCATGCGCGAAAGGGATGAGCATGTCTTCTGTACCGTGAATCACAAGTGCTGGTACAGCGATTTCCGCTGTCCGCAACAAGTACGGTTCACTGGCTGTCACGAAGGCGTGGTTGTTTCTACTCGCATAATGGTTGCTTCTGGCCATATCGATTTGGGCCAATTCACGAACGCGCTGCTCGTCAAAAGGATGTTTGGAACCACTGAGAACTTTCCAACTCGCAACCGCCGCCTCTAACGCCTCCTGCTCATCCTCCCAGTTAATCTCGCCCATCTTGCTGAACAACTCCGTCAGCTTCTCATCGATTGGTGGTAGGCCAGGAGCAAAATTGGACGTTGCGTGCAATGTGATGGTACGAACTTTTTCGGGATGTCGCAATGCAATCATTTGTGTCAACATTCCGCCCATCGACATACCAACGAAGTGCGCCTGCTGTACGCCGAATGCATCAAGGACGTGAACAGCATCATCCGCCATATCTTCAAACGTATAACCTGGATGGCCAACCTCGTAGGTCGTGGAGCGTCCGACATCCCGATTATCAAAACGAATAACAAAGCGTCCCGCGTCGGCTAGTCGCTGACAAAATTCTTCCTCCCACCAAAGCATGGACATTTGTGCTCCCATAATCAGCAAAACCGCCGGATCTGTGGGCTTCCCAAAGCTTTCCGCACATATTTCTACACCGTTTCTTTTTAAGATCTGTTCTGCCATTGTATGTTTTCCTCCTCAACGAACTGAAATAAAAAAACACAGGCTAGGCTGCCTGTGCTTACGTCATCGAAAAAGGAAGAAGAAACGAAACCCATGTACATCAGATTCCAGCATCTGATCGTACAGGATTGGTTCCATTCTCTTCACAGATCATGCAAATAGAGGGGGCATCACGCTTGCTTGCCTTCCTCACTCCTATTTGCTCATGATTCAATTGGGTTACCATAGCGGCAATCCATTTTCCGATTCGTATGCACACAACATAGCCTTTTCTCACTATTTCATCGATTGTGTTGTGCGAATAAAGTATCGAAAAATTAATTTGCCACACGTAACCCTCCGTCCCTGATAAGTTGTGATCATCCTACCACATGCTTTTTCATCTGTCAACGATTGGCAGTTTATATGATTGTTCGTATCCCTGGTCCTGCAAAAATCGTCTCAATGTCTCGGGTAAGCCTCATCTCGACGAATTGATCACATGGCTGCTTGGAAAGAATCTGGTCATACGTGATACTGAAGCAGGATGCCGACGCGAAGCTCACGAAGAAGACCTGTGTTTATTATTTTTCTTCTTTGGCAGCGAAAAGCAGCTTTCGCACCCTCTCATCCCGCAAACACAATCCGCCCCACATCAAAATCGCGAGGTAGACAGCAAACAGCGTATGGGAAAAGAGCGGCGCATCGACACGGATCTGGGTAGCAATGACCCCACCGAAAAATCCAGTCAACAGAAGCGCACCCAAAACTGCTGTCCGGGGTATAGCATACAACACCGTTGATACAAGGGCGAGAATTCCAATCACGCCAATGTGATGCTCCGCATAGCCGAGTACGAGGGTTCCCTCTATGACAGGAGCAGGCTGGATGAGTTTGAATACACCGTCAAAAAGCATAAAAAGAATGACAAGTCCGCTCATAATCCGTGCAATCCACAGACGTGTTTTAGAAATTTGATTCCGCATTTGGATCCCACCTTTCATTTTTTCCTAACTAGATCGTAACACAAATAAAACGATAGCATTTCTTCTGAATTGCTATTTTGGGGGGATGTCTTTTTCTAAAAACGAAAAAAACCTTCTCAAATGAGAAGGTTTTGAATTCGTATCATGGATTAAACCGGAAGGGTAACTCTGTAACCCGGTTGGTTCTTTGGATGGTTTTGATTCAAGAACACACCACGGTCATTTTTCAACACAATTACTTCAAAGAAAGGACGGAAACGATCCTCCGAAATACCAAACGCAGTCAAGAATTTGCCAAACAGCTCTTGCTCTTCACGCTCAGGTTGGCCATCAGCCAGGGAAGAATCGATCAGGTTGACCAGGATGCACATTTTTTGAGCGTCTGTGAGCATTGGCGTTACTTCGCTCAAGAATTTCTCAATGGGGTTTTTGCGTGTATATTTCATTGCGTTTTCGAGCAACTGTCTGTTATTGGCACCTACGCCAATCACGCCGTTGCTTTCTTCGCCACCCAATACAGCGAGCAATTGACCGATTTCCTCGTGGTCCATTTCTCCATCCGATTTCATCATGTAGAGCAAGGAACATGCAAACCCAAAATGAGGGGTCATTTCTTCCCCTTTATCCGTTTTAAACATATCAAACAAACCCACGCAAACTACCTCCTATGTAAGACAAGATAGTATAATTTTACTATTCTCTGGATAATGTTAGCAATACTTGTCAGGGTAATCAATTTTTCGGCAAACAAAAAAGAAGTGCCAGCCTGCCCGCCGACACCTCCTATCCCAGCTCTTATTGCAATTGTTGCACGTGATAGCCCTTGGCTTTCAAATGATCGATAACCATGCCTTTCATCGAGAAGTGGGCAGCACCGACCACGACAAAAGAAGTCGTTTCCCCTTTTTTCTCCAACACTTCTGCCAGTTTTATAGCCATGTTTTTATCTCGCTCACCGAGCAGACGCTGGTTCACATCGCCTTCACCGAAATCGCCATGCGTCGTCATGATCTGGGTAAAGCCATTCAGATCTCCTTCTACCCATTCCGTCTGCATGTCTTTTAAGAGCTTTGTGCCTTCCTCCAGCCCTTTTTCGGTCATAGCGCTATCTAAAATAATGTTCAATTCTTTCTCCTGCTGCTCTGCTGGTACATCTGACAGCAAGTCCGCTTGCAGCTTTATGCCTTCCAGCTCTTTGATCGGCTTCTCATCCAGCATCGCCTTCGTCAGGAAGTACCTGTCGATGCCGGTTAGCATCGCGAATTGAACATCTGTATCGCTGTCTACGTAGCCAAGCGTTGGCACAGATAACGAAATAGCAAATGGCTTGTAGGTATCAAAAGAATTGGCTGGCAGTTGCAGCTTGGCAAGCAAGTTTTGCACCTTTTGGTACGTCTCGGCGGATACATGATCCTTCAATGTGGTGCCATCCGCGTATACCATCTTTTGTGTTAAATAGTCATTGTCACCGTTGATAATATCTGCTTCGACCCACAGTTCATCCGACGCTTCATACGCTTCCCGGATGTCTTTTTGCATCGGGTACATATCTGCGATCCCCATGTGGATCGAGCCGAGCAAGTACATGGTGTTTTTGCCGTTGGTCACTTTCCACATAAGACCTTCGGCACCACCGCCAACCGTATCGTATGCGAACTCGACCAGTCGGCTCGCCATCACCGTCGCTTGTTCAACCGTGCTTGGCTGATTCAGCTCGAGACCTGTGCTCGTCCCTTTGACCAGGCCTTTTTTCTTCATGTAGTCAATCGGGTTATCCCCGGTCATTTCGAATGCTGCTGGCAGTTCGTAGTTTGCCAGGAGTTTGTACAAAGAAGTAATGACCACTTCTCTCGTAATCACCTTATCCGTCGGAGTGGACAAGGAAGCGTTCTTTTTCTTCAATCCCAGAAGATCCAGCTTTTTCGCCGTTCCTTCCATCAAGGTAAGAAACTTGTCAGCAGAAATCGATTGCTGAAATGAAGCATCTTCATACCAAGCCAGTGGAAAAATTCCGTATTTCTCCCCTTCGTTCAACGTGGTCACCGACCAAGGGCTGATTACGGGAGCTACGGAAGTTTGCCCGTGAACTGGAAGCACATACCCTAGCAAAAGCGCCAAGCTGAGTGCACCTGTACCCGCCCATCGACTCAGTTTGCTCCAGCGTTTGTTTAATTTCATGAAACTTTCCCCTCTCGATTCTAAGCTGAATGATTTTATGCCATTCTGTCTTAGTGGTAGATTATACCACAACTTTCTGGAAGAGATAACCGAATGATAGAAAAGAATAGAAAATACGACCATTTTCACTATACATAAAAAGCATCGACATTGATCGTCGACGCTTTCGCTGTGAATCCGCAAGTTATCGATTTGGTTTGGTCAAATACAGACGTATTGTTAACGGAGCAAATATGACAACCAGCAGTAGGCATAATCCGATTCCGATCAACACATCAGACAGATTTGCTGTTCCCCCCATCAAGCCTCGTACCGTCCCTACTGCGATACTGATCGGGTTTAGATTGACGATTGTTCCCATCCATTTAGGCATGGTGGAAGAATCTACGAAAATCGTGCTAGCAAAAAGCAACGGGTACACAAAGAACATGCTCGAACCCGATACTGTTTCCGGTCGCTTTGCCAAGATACCGATCATGGAAAAAATCCAGCTCACACTAAAGGCAAAGAAAATGATATACAAAACAGCGAGTGTCGCACCGACTATACCGCCTTCCGGGCGAAACCCCAGCAGCATTCCTGTCCCAATGGCGACGAGTATGGCAATCGTATAACGTAGGCCGTCTGTTAATAATGGGCCTATGACAGACGCTGGCTGCCAAAAAGGCATGGTACGAAAACGGTTATACACGCCCTTCGCAATATCCTGGCAAATGGTCGTCCCGCTATAAACCGTCATTGGAATGATCGTCAACACAAGAACTCCTGGCAGAAAAAACTGGAGATACGCTGCCGTAGAACCAGCGATGGCTCCACCGAACAAATATGTAAAAATAAGCAACATCATCACAGGGGAAAGGATAGCGTCCATACAAAATGTGAAAAGGTTATTTTGTGTGTTTTGCCATGTGCGCCACATAAAGATACGGATTGCCGCAAAGATACTGAGTGTATGACTCGCGTTCATGAGATGGTCTCCTTCTTTTCACTATAAGTCAGGGCTAAAAACACTTCTTCCAGACTCGGGTCACTCAGGGAAAAATGCTCAATGGAAACCTCATTAGCCAGAAGCATCCCGATTGCTTGGTTTGCCAGACTCGCTTCTTTTACTGAGATGCTAAGAAAATGTGGGTCATCTTGATCGGAATAAATCGGCAACCGAAGATGTTCTTCCAAAAGACGGCTTATCCGTTCCTTGTTCAGAGGTTCGGTCATACGAACCGTCAATGTCTTTCCCCCCACCAAGGCTTTTAACTGCTCCGGTGTCCCTTCTGCAATCATCGTTCCTTTATCAATTACCGCGATCCGGTCAGCTAATTGATCGGCTTCTTCGAGATATTGGGTCGTTAATAGCACAGTGGTGCCTGATTTTAAAAGCGTACGGACGACTTCCCATACTTGCTGCCTACTTTGCGGGTCGAGACCCGTGGTTGGCTCATCCAGAAAAATTAGCTCCGGCTGAGTGAGGACGCTGGCGGCGATATCTAATCGTCTCCGCATCCCCCCAGAATAGTTTTCTACCATCCGATCCATGGCATCTGCAAGCCCAAATGTATCAAGCAGCTCTCTTGCTTTTGTACGGGCTTCCCTCGTAGAGTAGCCAAACAATCTGCCAATCAGGATCAAGTTTTGCAATCCGGTTAATGCTTCATCCAGGGCAGCGAACTGTCCCGTCAGGCTTATTTTTTTGCGCACAGCCTGCGCGTTTTTCACGATATCGCAACCGGATATCAATGCTGTTCCTCCGTCTGGCGCAAGGAGCGTGGAAAGCATATGGATGGTTGTCGTTTTTCCAGAGCCGTTCGGGCCGAGCAAAGCGAACAACTCCCCTTTTTTGACACGCAGGTCAATTCCTTTGACCACCTCATGATCCCCGAACGATTTCCTGAGCTTCTTGACTTCAATGGCATATGACATGGCGGCCACTCCTTATCCAAAATTGCTTTTATGTTCGATTGCCCATTCGGCAAACGTTTTTGCAGGCTTTCCCGTCACTTGCTCCACCGTGGACAAGACCGTGTAGCCCACTTTAGGTGGATTCTTGCCCATGGCTACGAAAAATTCAATATCTCCCTCTTCGTAGCCCTGATCTCTCCAATTTTGTCGCGCCTGCTCCTCCGAAAGCTCTTCAAATCGAATTTCTCTCTCTAAAATTTTCGAAATTATCTGAACAGATTCGATGCGTGTAATCGCCTCTGGTCCCGTTAGAACATAACTTTGCCCATGGTGTCCCGATTCAAGCAATGCCACCACAGAAACACTCGCAATATCTGCTTCGTGTACTTTCGCGCTTAAGGCATTGCCAAAAGGTTCCCGCACGACTCCCTCCAAACGAATCGATTCCTGCCAATCGACAATCGCATTAGACATGAATTCCACGGGCTTCAGGAGAGTCCATTCCATTGCACTGTTTGCCACTGCTTCTTCTACAGGACCTTCCGTGTCACTCACCAATACGGACACGCGCTTCACTCCGGCTCTTTCCGCCATTTCGACTACCTTCGGATCGGTTTGAAAGGTGTAGCTAGAAGCAATTAAGTGTAGAGCCGTTACGCCTTGCAACGCCTCTTCCAGGCTCTCCGGTATAGCAAGGTCCCCTGCCACAGCCTCTACTCCCGCTGGCAGGTCGGCTTTTTCCGGATTTCTCGAAATGGCACGTACCTCTACACCCTTTTTCAAAAGCTGATCCACCACATGTCTCCCTACCGTACCTGTTGCACCCGTTACTAAAATCGTCATGCTGTACATCCTCCTCAAATTATTGGTAGTGTCGTTGAATCTCTTTGATTTCTTTCAATACGTCTTCCTTTAAGTCGTCAGGGGAGATGATCTCTACCTTTGATCCATAACTTAATACGACTGAAATCGCGTAGTCTCGTTTATAAAAAACTTTGTGCAAATCGATATGCGTACTGTGATGCGTACATTCTCCCGGGAATTGCTCCAACACACGAAGCCCTACGGATGGATCAAAACGGAGATGCGCAAGTGTCCCTTCATAGTCTTGCGTTCCTTCTTCCTCCTGGCTTGTCTGGTCTTTTCTTGGGTGAAACATGAATTCGGTCACCTCAAGCGCAGTAATCCTGGAAAGGCGAAAGATTCGATTCGCCTGACGCAACAAGCAATACGCCTGAAGATACCACGCTCCACGCTCCCAAAATAGACGGAGCGGCTCCACTCGTCTTTCTGATACCGTACCTGATGCACTCTTATAACAAAAATTCGTGACTCGATTTTGCTGGATCGCCTCTGAAAGCGGGTGAATGGCGACCTTCTCCTCTTCTACCGTCGTCAGGTTAAAAATGATCGATTCGTTATTTCCCCCATGCAGTAGAGCAGGCTGCAGGCTGCCCAGCTTCTGAACAAGCGTCGTATATTTTCCTCCGATAGCTCCTTCCGTGCTTTTTAAGAGATTGTATATGACCGAAAAGTCTTTCACAGAGAAGTGCTGCTTCGTGAGGAAGAAACCCTCCATCAGCTCGAATCCACCATCTGCTCCTGTAAATGAAACGACGGGAATTCCAGCTTGATTCATTAACTCAACATCACGATAAATCGTTCGAACAGAGACCTCAAATCTGGCTGCAAGCTCTGTTGCTGTCACCCGTTTTTTCGTCATCAACTCTATCGTGATAGCCAGTAATCGATCCAGCTTCATCCATTTACACTCCTCATGCTCATCACCTATTCGGCGACTGTCATCATCATAATGCACGAATCCTGACATCATGTGTGTCAGGATTAAAAAAACTCACCCTCTATTTTACAGGAGGGTGAGTCCTTTTTCGAAAACGTTACTTCATGGATGCTTCTTCAATTTCTTTATATGCCCAATGACCAGGTACGACATCCGGCCATCTTTGCGGGCCAGCTTGGTTCTGTGGCACACGATTCAACACGCGATTGAGAATCGTTACGGCTTCGGCACGCGTCAGCGCTTTCTCTGGCTGGAAGGTACCATCGGGGTAACCTGTCATGTAACCTTTTGCAACAACCGCTGCAATGATTGGAGATGACCAGTGATCTCCCCTCACATCAAAAAAGGCAGTGCCTCCTCCCGCACCTTGCAAGGCCTTGTATTTATAGATGACCGCGGCTATTTCCGCTCGGGTAATGTTGGCCGATGGACGGAATGTGCCGTCCGGGTAGCCGCTCATCATACCCGCCGCACTTGCTTGATGAATCGGATTTGCTGCCCAGTAGTTGTCTGCTACATCGAAGAACCTTCCCTTATTCGCAGAAGACTGGCTCACCATTTCAGCGTTCAGTAAAATGGCAGCCATCTCCGCACGTGTCACCGTGCGATCCGGTTGAAACGTTCCGTCAGGATAGCCATTGATATAGCCACGTTGGCTCTTGCTTTTCTTATTGGTTGCAGGGCGCTCCTCTTTCTTATCTGTAGAGCTGCCTCCAGTGAAAAAGCTGTTTGTCGGCGTGGTATAGGAACCTTTTTTACGGTCTTTGTCCCGATCCCTGTCTCTGTCCCGATGCTTGTCATCTTCCAGATCTCTCCATGCTTTCTTCAAATCGTACAGAGCATCGTCTACCTCCGACTGCGTAGCATGTGGATCGTCAATGACATCCCATGCATGTTCGAGTGCATCTTCCAAATCACGCCAGCTTGATCTGGTGTAGTCGTCTTCATCCAAGTCTTTGTCCTCGATCTCTTCCACTTTGGCTCTCAATTCTCTTTTATAGACCGCGTCATCTTGTTTCTTCAAATCTTGTCTCGCTTTGATTAGTTTCTCAAGGGCAACATCTACGACAATCTGGCTCGTATGCGGATCATCCAGTACAAAGTAAGCCTGCGCCAGTCTATTCTGCAGTTCTTTCCAACTGGC
Organism: Brevibacillus sp. AF8; assembly: GCF_021270385.1. NCBI lineage: Bacteria > Bacillati > Bacillota > Bacilli > Caryophanales > Paenibacillaceae > Brevibacillus > Brevibacillus sp. AF8. The sequence continues at coordinate 189,069 of NZ_JAGQDN010000004.1, forward strand.
CCTCGTGTAGTCTTTTTCTTGCAGCTTTTCCACTGCAATTTCCTCTACTTTCGCTTGCAGTTTACTCTTGTCGACTGCACTTTCCTGCTTCTTCAGCCCTTCTCTTGCTATGACTAACACGGACAAGGCACCATCGATTTCTGCTTGGGTGACATTTGGCTTCGTCAGTACCGCTTTTGCAGCATCCAATGCATACACCAGCTTGCTCCAACTGTCAGGCGTATATTTTTCCTGGATCAAATTCTCGGCGTTAACTTCATTGACTTTTCCTTGTAAGTGACGAAGATCTACAGTGGTTTCTACCGCGGCAGGTGTTTCCTCTGCACTTGCTGCTTGGCTTACAGGCACGAATATGGATGCTTGGAAGATCAAGCAAAAGAGGCTAAAGAAAACAAGACTCGTTACGGCTCTGTGAAAACGTCCCAATTCCCATCCTCCGTTCTTTACGATGACCCATCTGATCATCTTTTTCCAATCATTTACATTGTATGATGGAGACCGATAAGAGGATTCATATTTTTAGAGGCCAGAAATAGGTTTTTCCGGGCGTTGCTTGGTCTTGCCGGAGAACGAAAAATTCGTCCACATACGCAATAGTCGTTCCACTGGACCATAACGGAATCGTTTTAGATACAGTCGGCTTAAAAAAAGCTGTCCCAAATAAATCACAATCGCCAATCCGCAACCAGCCAATACTCCGATCTTTCCGAACCATCCGAGTCCATATCCATAGAAGATCGTCGTACAAATGACCGTTTGCAAAAGGTAATTCGTTAAAGAGAGTTTTCCCACGGCTTCAAACCTTGGCAGCCAAGTTGATTCCGTACTTCTGGAAAAGAACCAAGCAAAGGCAAAAATGTAACCAATGGCAAGAATGGTTTCCCCCGTTATATCACCGACGCCACTCCACCAAGTTCCCGGCAAATATACATGTAATGCTTTTAACAAAAGTCCCGCTGGCAAGAAAATCAGCATGTTTCGGAGATACGAGGTTCGTTCTTCCTCTGGCTTCTCGAACCACCTGCGCTTCGCAGCAAACATCCCAAAAAGGAACATGGGTGCGCTCATAAGCGGCGCGATCAACAGTAAAACAAACATCATGTATTCTGGCAAACCAAGCGGATCTTCACTGTTTCTGTGATGCACGATCTCCTCGTATGTTCCCGTGCCATAGACAGTCATGGTTTTGACCACATATGCCTCCATACGGGCAGGATCGGTAATACTCGCAGGATCATTCGGATCATCTGGCACAAGCCCCATTAAGCTGATGAGGCAGAGCAAGACAATCCCCCAAATGAGCAAAGTCTTCGGTTTACGGTTCATGAACAGCAACAAAAAGAAGCCCATCAAGCCATAAAACCCCAAGATATCCCCTTCCCACAGGAAATACGAATGAAGGAAACCAAATCCGATCAGCATCAAAAACCTGCGGGTAAGGTAGCGTTTTTGTCTCAAGCCTTTTGCGGCCAAGCTTTGCTGCATCTTGATCATGCCAAAACCAAACATGAAGGTAAAAATCGGCATAAAGCTGCCTTCTACAAATATTTTCACAAGCTGATAAGCAGTCATTTCATAATCGGGAAGAGCGTACAAATCCATTTCTTGGCTTCCCCAAATCCCATACTGGAAAATCAGCATATTCGCCAGCAAAATCCCTACTAAACTAAATCCCCGCAAGCCATCGATGATGCGAACGCGGTTCTGCCTTAGTTCCATGACTATCACCTCAAGCCTGATTGTAACGGGCTAAGCTTAATGGCTTCTAAATCGCACCTTATCGTTACCTTACTATTACATTTAACGCGACTTGGGTATGGTGGACGATTAGGAGAACTTCAACTGATCAAATATCGCGACGAATATTTTGGCGATGTTTCTGGCATCATCCATTCCACGATGATGCGTACCTTCGAGTGGGATATTCAACATCTGCAATGCCTTCCCCATCCCGACACCGCGCTCGGCTCCAATCATTTTGCCGTATTGGTGCTTGATGCTGATATGGTGACGAATCCAGCTTGACGGCACGCCGCAGTATGCGAACATTACAGACTTCAACCAAGCGCTTGAACTGCTGGCCGATGAAGTCAAAGTCGATTACGTGGACTTGGCCCCCCTCTTCACCGCCAACAAAATCCAGTACGCGGACAATGGTGTTCACTTCAAGCCGCATTTCTATCCGCTGCTCCTGGACTACTTGAAGGGGCTTGTAAAGTAGGGAAATAGCCGGTTAGTTGGCAAGTGTCAAACAGCCCCCACCTTTTAATTAGGGTAGGGGCTGCGTATTTTAGCATTTTACAAAGTGGTTCTTGTATCCTTCTGTATTGATTTCCAGTGCATTTAGTTGCCCGCCAGAATAGCCACACCCGCCATCTATCCCTATTTTATCACCTTCTGTTGAATACCAAATTTGATTGGGTGCTGTATTCGATTTTATTCTTGAAGTTGGGGTATGTCCAAATATGACAACTTTGTCAATGCCTGTTGGACTTTCTATAAAATCCTCACCAATCCAGACAAAATCAGAAGGTGTTGTTTCTCGCCAATTCCTTGGACGAACTCCTGCATGTACAAAAATATGTCCTTCATCTTCAAAGTAATAAGGCAAATGATTAATAAAATCAATTTCTTCTTTGCGCTCTACTTTAAGTGTTCTTTTAACAAGCTCTATGTCGTTAAAAACTGAATCATCAACACCTTGAAGAAAACTATCTATTGCGTTCATACCACCCATTTTATGTAGAAAAAATAAATCAAAGGAAGGGTTCCGAGAGTCCAAAAATTCAATCAAAGAATATTCATGATTCCCCATTAACGCAATTGCCTCTTCTTCCTCCACCATTCTTTTAATCTCTGAAACAACTTTTAGAGATTCAGGTCCTCTATTGATATAATCTCCAATAAAAATAACCTGGTCCTGTATAGGCTTATAATTTATTTTTTCCAGTAGCTGCTGAAGTACATGAAAATATCCATGGATATCACCAATAATCAGTTTCCGTTTCATAGCTACCCCCTTCCTGCTCCCCCTTATTATCTCATATTCAGATTCTTTTTCCGAAAACTAGCAACAATTCTTTCAATCAAACGTACAACTCATATAAGATACAGAATTTAACAATGTAATCGAGGTGTTAACAAGCATGGAAGCATCAATCTCAATTGTCACCTACCGCCCTGAGCTGGCCGCAGCGGTCGCAGATATGTGGAATGCAAGCCGAGATAGCTGGGGAGGCGGAAATTCGATTACGACAGCCGAACAAATCAGACAAGAAGAAGCAGCCTCTGACGCTATCACTGTCTATCTCGCAATGGAAGGTGAAACGGTCGTTGGTTATTGCAGTCTGGCAGAATATCGGGAAGATACCGGCGCCCTCTACATCCCGTTGCTCAATGTACGTCCCGACTATCACGGAAAAAAGGTCGGCCGGATGCTGCTTTCATGCGCACTGGAGAAAACGATTGAGCTCGGCTGGTCGCGACTTGATCTGTATACATGGGCAGGAAACACGAAGGCTGTTCCGTTGTATAAGAAGTTCGGCTTTTTCTGGGAAGACCGGGACGACGCCACTCACCTAATGAACATGATTCCTTCTGTGCTCCGTACCGAGGCGATCTCCCATTATTTTGAGGAGCTTGACTGGTATCAGGACTCCACGCGACAGATCGTCGTAGAGCCAGACGGACGCAAGGAAAACGGCTTTGATTACTTCACCTACTCCTGGGCAAAAGGAGACAAGAGCTTGCGCGTGGAGTTTGAGCGGCGCGGCAGAGGCATGCGCCTCATTGAGACGGAAGATTATCTCGTGTCTGCCGAAGTGGAAAAGCTGGAGCTGGTCTTTGGACGGGAGTATCAGATTCACTATCGGATCGTCAACAAATCAGGCAAGCCGTTACAGATTTCGTTAAACGGGCAACCGAGCGACACGATCCGCTTTGATTATCAGCACGAGCTGGCTGTGACAGGGGAAACCACGCTGTCCGCAACCTTTTTTGTCGATCCAATCACAGAAGAGCAAAGCATCTGGCGCACGCACCCGCGTGTCTGCACCCACCTGCTGATCAACGGCAAGGCAGCGCTGTTTGAGGTCGGAATCCTTCCCAAGTTTCCTGCTACCCTTTCCTTGCATGTACCAGGCCTCTCTTATCCGGGGCAGACAAAGCTGTTTTATTTGGACGTGGAAAACAATTTTGCGGAAGAAGCCGAATTTGCATTCGAGCTGCCCGCTTGCTCATTTTTTGGCTTACAAGAGCAACGCCACACTTTGAAACTGTCTGGCAAAGAGCGCATGTCGCTTCCGCTTAACGCTGATCTGTATGAACACGGCTTTTACGAAGCCAACGTACAGGTGGAGGCAAAGCTCGCAGATGGCAGATCAGTTTCTTTTGCCAAAAAAATCGGGGCTGCCTTCACGGGGCTTGGTGCGATGGTGTCTGGAGAAACGGAACAAGCTTGGCAAGTGCACCATGGCCGCCATATGCTCTACTTGAACAAAGAAGATAATGAAATGACTGTTGTTGGCGGGACAGGTGGCGAGCCAACCAATCTCCTCTATCCCAAGCTCGGCAAGCCTTTTTCCAGCGAGTTCTCGAAGAAACGTGCCGAGAAAGTTGAATTTATCGCAGAAAAAGGAGCGATCGGAATCCGTGCGACGTATCACTCCAGTGCATACGCGCAAATAGCGTTGGTTAGCAAAACACTCCTGTTCGGAGATGGCACTGTGGAACACGGGGTGGAGATAGAAAATCATTCTGCTGACAAATTGGCTGCTGAGCTGTGGCTAAACCAAGGCTTTCATCACAGTTTTCATCGCCCCATTGTGCCGTACCAAGGCCGTTATGTTGAAACACCATCCTCTTACGGCAGCGATATGGATTATTGGGATGCTGAGTTAGTCAGTGAAAACTGGCTGTTTACACAGGATGAGTCGGCCCCATGGGGAATGTGCTGGCCTCCTGAATACCGTTTTGACATTCAAGGCTGGTACGTGACACTTGAAACCAATCTCGGCATGCTTGCTCCACATGAAAAAAAATCGTTTGGCCCGATCTACTTTTCGCATGGGGGCTATGCTGACTGGAAAGAGTTTCGTGCCTTTGCCCGTAAGGAACCACTGCCAGCAGACTTGATCTTGACCTCTCACCTGGAGTTGAGTGCCAATGGGCAAAATCCGTTTGTCACAAGTAAGGACCTGGATGTACAGGTGAAAGAATACAAGCAGCAGTACTTGGACGGAGAACTGATGGCATCTCTTTTGAGTGAGTTTGCTTCCGGACAAACGCAGAGCTTTACTGAAGATGAAGAAGAGACTGAATCTGGCTTCTCCTTCAAGACACCGGAAAAACCATATGACCTCGTGCAAGTAGAGGGACGTTTTGCAACGCATGTATCGCATTTGCAAAGTGCGATTTTCCCAATTGGTCAAGGGAAGGTCATCCAGGAAGAAACAGTGGAAGAGGGGCAGCAGGTCTATATCGCCGACAATGGACGATTGCGGATCAAAGCCGCTCCAGATTTTGCTTCGACACTCTACTCGCTCACAAGCAATGGACAGGAGTGGCTGGATAGCTCCTTCCCTGAGCGGAAACCGAAATCTTGGTGGAATCCGTGGACAGGTGGAATCGGCAATTATATTGAGGAGTTAAGCGCGTTTTCTCTGGTTAAGGAAGAGCGTACTGCATCCTTTGTCGAGCTAATTGACAACAGGCAAAATGCGTGGCAGGGAATCAAGGTGAGCTACCATGTGAAAAAGCAGGAGAAGTATCGCGGGTTGACTTGCCATCAGTATTACTTGCTGCTGCCAGGGGTACCTGTCCTCTGCCATACCATAGAAATCGAGCAGAATACTGGAACCTACTTTGCTGGCAAGGAATTGTCTACGGACATCTTTTTGCAGCCAGGAACCGAGGACGAGGCGGTATGGCTGAAAACCGTCGGTACGAATGGCGAGGAGCTCAACTACATGCTGGCACAAGGTGAATTGGATGTCCTTGAAGTTTCTGATTATGTCCTCGGGCGCGCTAACAGCAAGGATCAAATGCATATCGTTACTGACCTCGATACTGCGGACCTCCAAGTATACGCAAACAAAGAAGTAGCGGTAGCTTCTGTCATACGCGAGCTGAATCTGCCAAACAACAGCACTACCTTTACTCCACCTGTCTTTTTCCTGTTTGCCGACAACACGCTTCCATCCAATGCCTTATCTGACTTACGTGCGATACGCTTTGCCAAATAAGGGAGGGCTTCACAATGAAAATCATAGATGCGCACATGCATTTATCCCATATCGAGGAATTCAAGCGGACAGCGGCAGAAAAGTCGTTTGTCGATTACTCCGTTGCCGGCCTCTTGCAAGAATATGCCGAGAATGGCGTGATTCTTGGGATAGGCATGGGCTTGACAGAGACTCAGCCAGACGGCTTTCCCGATGTGGAAGCGGTCACTCCCATGGGACTAGACCTGACAGACGAGTTGCCGCCACAATTCGTCTATTGCCTGGGAATCAACCCGTTCAAGCTGGATGAAGCCGCAGTGGCACGCTTGGAAGCTGACCTGCAAACACCCAATGTGGTCGGGTTGAAAATCTATCTAGGCTACTATCCCTTCTACGCCTATGATAGCGTCTATGATCCCGTCTATGCGCTCGCAGCCAAATACCAGGTGCCTGTCGTCTTTCACACCGGCGATACGTACTCGGAGCGCGGGCTCTTAAAATACTCCCACCCTCTCACACTGGACGAGGTGGCGGTGAAACATCGAGACGTCAATTTCATGATGGCCCATTTTGGTGATCCGTGGGTACTCGATGGGGCAGAGGTCGTTTATAAAAACCGAAACATGTTTGCAGATCTCTCCGGCTTAATGGTCGGTGACGCAGCCAATTGCAAGCGACTTTCGGAATCCCCTCTCTTCTTCTCCCATCTGCGACACGCAATCACCTATTGTGATCATTACGACAAGTTTTTGTTCGGAACAGACTGGCCGTTGGCGCCAGTGAAGTCGTATATCCAGTTTGTACAGGACCTAATCCCAACGGAGTATCACGAGGATGTGTTTTACAAGACAGCATTGAAGGTGTTTCCCAAAATCAAGCCGTTGGTTGAGTAGACAATACAAATCCCATGTCTCTTCCTCTCGAAGAAACATGGGATTTTTCATTTGTTCAAGAAAACTTCTTCTATTTACGACAAAAAACGACAGTTTCCGTATTATGATACATATATGCGAGTTTGCTTATACAGCTTTCACCAGTAAAGAGATAGCAAGGTTTCTACTACATTGGGGGAGGACATGTTTCCTTGAAGAAAAAAATTGCCTGGGTTACAGACAGTACCGCACTCATACCTGATCACATCTTGGAAGAGCATGACATCTACGTCGTTCCACTGGAGATTATCTTTGAAGATGGCACTTATGAAGACGGCATTGATTTAGCGCCTGAACAGCTTTATCAAAAAATTGTACAGGCCAATTATGCTCCCAAAACGTCGCAGCCATGCTTAGGAAAATTTGTGACCCTCTACGAACGATTAAAGGAAGAGTATGAATGCGCGATTGCTGTACACCTCTCCTCTGATCTGAGTGGGACCTACAATACAAGCGCCACAGCAGCCAAGATGGTAGACTTTCCTGTCGAGTCGGTAGATTCCAAGCTGATGTCGTACCCGATTACCTCGATTATCTTAAACGGAATCGAGCAAGCCAAAGAGGGTAAAGGCTACCAAGAGATTGCGGCTTCCTTGCGCAAGGAATACAAAAAGTTCGAGAACTACATCCTGGTCGGCAGTCTCGACCAGTTTTACAAGGGCGGCCGAATGACCGGCTTGCAATATTTCATCGGCAATCTGCTTCAGATCAAGCCTATTTTTCAAATTAAGGATGGACTGTTTGAAGTATATGAAAAGGTTCGTACCGAAGGGAAAGCGGTCAAGCGCATGATGGAGCAGTTGGAGAACGCCAAGCAGAATTACACCGTGAAGCACGTGCAGATTTTGCATGGCAACGTTTTGGACAAAGCGCTGGAACTGAAAGAGAAAATTCAGAGCAAGTACTCCGATGTCGAGGTATTGGTTGGACCGATCAGTTCCACGATTGGGGCACATGCCGGGATGGGGACGCTGGCGTTGGCTTGGCGGAATGAATAAGAGTGAAATGGGGCAGTCTCACATGCCAATTTTTTCGGCAAAGAGCTGCCCCCCTTTGACTTTATTTTGGCACAATTTCATCATGTTCCAACCTTAATCACTACATTCCCCTTCTTCCGCCCTGTCTCTACATATCGATGTGCCTCCGGTACTTGTTCCAGCGAATAACGTCTATCAATAACCGCTTTTATCTGCCCTGCTTCCATCAACTCTTTAAGAAAATCCAAATCCTCCGTTCGCACTTTTGCAATCCCTAGCCCATCGACTGTCAGGAATATCCCGTCAGGCGCCAGTGCTTTTACGCAATGGGACTTCGTTGCTTTCCCAACGGCATCAAATATAACGTCATACCGCTCTTCTTTTTTCGTAAAATCCTCTTTCGTGTAATCGATGACGGTATCGGCCCCCAACGATTTCACCAAATCGAAATTGGCAGAGCTACATACCGCTGTCACCTCAGCGCCAAAATACTTGGCAAGCTGTACCGCTGAGGTCCCTACCGCTCCAGAAGCTCCGTAGATCAGCATTTTTTGTCCCTTTTGCAGCTTTCCTTTTCGAAAAAAATGCAAGGCGGTGGTACCCCCAAAAGGAATCGCGGCGGCTTCTTCATGTGTTACATTTGTCGGCTTTACCCCCACGATTGCGTTTTCACGCAGACAGATGTACTCCGCATGCGCACCGCATCGCATCCCGCTTAATGCATAGACTTGGTCGCCTTCTTTAAATCGTTTGACATGTTTGCCGATCGCTTCGACTTCCCCAGATAGCTCCACGCCGAGAATCGGATTTCTCGGTTTTGTGAGTCCGAGCACGAGGCGCATGGGAATCCAGAGCAAGAACGGACTTTTGAAGGCGCGGATTCTACAGTCTCCAGATGTAACCGTTGTTGCATGAACTTTTATCAGGATTTCATTCTCCTTAGGAATAGGCTTCTCTACTTCTCTTAGCTCCAAAACATCGGGCGATCCGTATTTCGTGCAAACCACGGCTCTCATTGACATCCCCCTATCCGCTTTGCCATCAGTATAGCGGGAGTACGGTATTGGAATACAGGTACTTAAGTATTGTTTTGGAATTTACAGCAAGCCTAACTGGCGAGCCCGTGCGACTGCTTCTGTACGCCGCTGTACCTGCAGCTTGTCAAAGATATTCCGGTTATGCCCTTTCACCGTGCTAAGTGCGAGGAACAAGTACCGGGCAATGTCACGATTCGATAATCCTTTTTCGATGAGCTGCAAAATTTCAAGTTCTCGCTCATTAAGCGGCTCGATCAGACGAGGACGGGTAACGGTCTTCAACCGTGGCGGGGGCATATGCAGCTTGGTGGTTACAATTGGAATCATCATAAAAAAATATAAGGATCGATGTCTCTAAGCGTCAACTCCGCCGACTTTTTGATTTACTCGGTATTGGCCCCGCCTCCTTTATTATCTCCCAATCGTGCATGAAACAAAAAAACACGCCGAGCTGGCGTGCTTACATTTTGGTGGCAAGGATGCTATTTCGTTATACGTTTTCCAATAGCCTCCACGAGCTCTTTCGTTGTCTTGGGAAGATTGGACTTCAGAATAGAATTGATCATGGGGCCCTTCACACCATGGGCGGTGATGTCGAGACACCCCGTCATTTTCGTACGTGCCTCCCCCAATGCCTTCGCTTTGAAATAGCCATGCCCAGTGAAATTCCCACTGATCCCCGTCAAGGTAAACTTGACCTCGGTCGGAGGCGTCCATTCGGTGATATCCACCTGCAGGCTGATGGTCTTCTTCATGATGCCGATATCGCCTGTAAACGTCCAAGCGACACGACGTTCATTGATTACCTCGTGGCTGATGTAGCCAGGTACCAATGGAACCCAATTCTCCACTATGCTTACAAACTGCCATACCGCCCCAATGGGCAGGTTCAGCTCCACATCATGTATTCCTTGAGGCATGATTTGCTCATTCCTTCCCCCAGTGTTCTTTGGTATCTTGTTATGTTTATTGCCAGAACACGGGAGATATTTCAGGAATATGGCGGGTTAATCCCACCAAAAATGCCAAACATCCTGTTTCATTAAATAATTGGCGTAATGCCCTAATGAAGGAAACTCATCCAGAACATACTGACAAAAGATGAAATGCTCTCGTGCCAGCTTGAGTGCTTCCTGATGGGTCTTCGGTCTTGAACCAGCTTGAAAAATCCACGTATCCTCTGTCACAGCGAGAATCTTGATCCCATACGCCTCCTGCCAGTGCTTTACGATAACAGACTGGTAAACGGGCAGTGGGCATTCATTATAGCCGCCCATTGGGACCCACAGTGGTGCTTCATAACCGGATGCTATCGGCAATTCCAGGACAATCAGGGCATCATCTTCCAACCGATCCTGCACCCATTTTTCACTTATGCGGAAGGACTCCGTCTCTGTTTCACTCAGTTGTTCATTGAGCAGCTCGTCACCTTCCCATATCAGGGAATATGCCTGATAGATGCCTTCAAAGTTCTTTCCTTCCAAACTTTTCAACTCGGCTTCAATGTCTGTATACAAAAGACGAGACTTCACAATTCGCCGAAAGACATCCTCCACAGATAAGCCATGAACCTCCTCTAGCTGGTTATGTACATAATCAGAGAGTGATCCCTCTTCGTCCACCGCTTCCTCTATCATCTCTAGTATATTATAGCTAGGCAGGACCAAAATGCTGTGCTTATCTTCCTTTATAGCCGGTACCGTGAAATCCTCCGCAGCAACCACTTTTATGTCACATTCTTTTAGGTAATTCGACAACTCCTCTACCATCGTCACACCTCTTTTTTCTGTTGGTTTGAGCAACTCATAGGATTACTCGTCTATTTTACTTCAATTTCCAGAGTGAGTGGAAATGAACAAAAAGCAAAAAAACGCTTGTGTTCGGAGCATTGGCGTAAAAAGTGGGAAGCAAACTGCATCCCTACTCTTTTACTCTGTGCTTCTCGAATAGAATTTCAATTCCATTAATAAACGAGCTACATCAGCCTTTGTCAAAATCTTAGTAGGCTGCCCGGCAATTGAAAGAGCTCCGTTCTTTTCTCCACTCCTTTGTAGCAGCCTGGAAATCATCTCTTTTGCTTCCGCATTTGTGACATTGCGATCTGGATCGAATTGCTTATTGTTGGTGGTAGCTTGTATCAAACCTCTTTCTATCGAATCTTTCACGATTTCATAGAGGGGATGACCTTTATCGATATCCGTAAAAAATTGCTCCTCCCCCGCTACTCCATAATAGTCTGGAAAGAAGTCGTAGGACTCCTGGGCTTTGAGCACAATGCGTAGAAACTCTCCACGGGTAACAGGCTGATCAGGATCAAGATTGCTGTTTGTTACAGGAAAATAACCGTCTTTCACAGCGTACAAAAGCGCCAAATAGTGAGGGTGCGCAGCAATATCCTCTGGAATTTTTGACTGCTTGTAAGCCGTATAGCTCACCCATTCTCCAGAATCCGCATCAACCACACCATCGTCTCCTACCATTCTGTAAACCAGCTTTGGCTCACGACTAACCAGATAGGTTCCCTGTCGCCATTCTGGATATGGCATGAAATAGGTGAGTCGAAGCTCCTTGTTTTCCTTTTCTACCTGCTTTGCTTTTTGTTCATCGATTCTAGGTTTTTGTACCTGAATCATCTCGAGTGGTTGATAGGCTGGAAAAGTGTGCATCCCCTTTACCTCTCCATTTACAGGATCTACGATTACCCCCGTTTCGAGGCCTTGGACAGGTATTCCTTGCTTTAACCAACCAAAAGTAATGTAGTAGCCGCCATTTCGCTGAAACAGCCATTTCTTGCTCTCTTCTGTTGGCGGAAGATGGATCGCATACAGCTCTCCTTGTCGATCAGGATAGAGTTTCTTCATAAAATCGGTCGCAGCTACTTGTGCTTTTTCGTAAGGAATGGGATTGGGATAGATTCGACTCTCTATTTCAGAATGTTCTTCCTCCACCGAAAAAATCGTAACCTCTCCGTAATCATCCATCCCTAACTGGAACTTCATTTCCTTTTCTTTTCCTTGGGCTGGACGAGCATAATAAAAAGACTTTGCACTATTGGAGCTAACCTCCCCAAATCCATTCCATGATATCGCAGTACTGCCCCCAACCTTTGTTTGACGATCAGGTATAGCTTGGAACATCGTACGTGCAATCTCGTCGGCTTTCTCTCTCTTTTCATCATCCATCAGCCTTTTTCGTTCCTTGCCCAACGTTTTGGTTGATGTTCCTAGTGGGATTCGCGACTGCTGACTACTCTCCCCCAAAATCGTCATGGGTTGATCCGTCATCGCATCGATGAAGACCGATGCTTTTTCATCGTAAGCATATGCCAAAATCATTTTTCTATGGGGCAATCCATATTTTCCGATCTGCTCCCCTGTATACACATAATGAAGGGCTGGCTTTACCGCCTCGTCCCACCGTCTATTTGCCTCCTCCGCTGATATGGCTGGAACAGGAGATGGCAACTCTCCATTGTACCATTGGCGACTGTAAGAACCGATTTCACCTTGAGAATCGACGATTACCTGAAGATAGTTCTCCAAGAATGGAATGTCATTTTCTACGCGAACAAAATGAAAAACATGATCCATTACCTGCGGAGGAAGGGAATCGTCAACCTGATATTCATTTGCCTTGGAAATATGCCCTTGCACTTCAGAGGCAACTGTATTTACGAATGCTTCTGCCTTTTTCAAAGCCTCTTTTTCTGAAATGATGTTCACAGCCGTTTCTTTTGGCTTATCAACTGTAGATTTTGCAAACCGGACCAATTTGCCTGTTGTTGCGTCTATATCTATGAATAGACTTTCATTCCCGTCTTTATCTTTGACCCAATAGCTCGTCCAAACCGCTCCGTTTTGACCAAAAGCGACTGTATCGTTAAGATAGATATCTTCCACAACGTAACCCTTTGTATCGATAGGTATCTTTTTCATGAGTGAGATAGCCTGTTCCTTTGTAAGATAAGAAGCAGGTTCCGCTGCAAATGCAGTTGTCACGATACCAGTTTTTTCATTCATCGTTGGTACGCTGGAAAAAAAACAGCCCATGATTGCTAGCATTGTTGCTGATTTTATGAAAAGAGAACATTTCATCATCTCACCCTGTTTTATATATTTCTCTTGATTATACCAGCAACAGGAAAATATGTTTGTATTTTCATCATGAGGGATCACAAAAAAACTGCACCCCATTGTGAAACATAGAAACGAGAGGTGCAGTTTATAAGCTTATTCACTTTCCATCATGGAGACATTTTGCCTGATTTCATTCAGAACTTCTTCCCAGTGAAGCTTCATTTGCTCCCTTGTGTTCATGTCATCCAAGTTTTCTTGATGAAAACTAATGGTCGTTCGGTCAGGCTTGTCGGATATCAGCCGGATTTGCAATGTGGACGGCTTTTCCCATTCCTTCATCGACCACTTCAACCGAAACTGCCGAAATGGCTTTACAACACGAAATTGACCCGATATTCCATCGCTGGAAGTAAAGGCCTCCCCCTCGCTAAAGCTAAGGCTCGGTACATGTCCAAGCCATAACTTCACCCCTTCGGACGAGGTTAAAAACGCCCATGCCTGTTCCGGGGTAATGGGCATCGTCCTGCGTACACCTACCTGGAAGCCTGTCCCTGCCGTTTGACCAACAATTTTGGGTGATTCGGTATTTTGCTTCTTCATCGGGACACCTCGCCAATCAAGTTTGTTAGCAAGAACTTTCACGAATACCAAGAATCGCGTAACAAATGAAAATAAATGACTTGAAATCCCTTCAAAAACTTATGTAAATTGTAAACAATCGCCAATAAAATGTCACTCATAAACGGAAGACCAAGTCGTTGATTCCCTGAGGAGGAGCATGACCATGACGAATGAAGAGGTAAAAGGAATCGTTGAAAATTATGTGCAGGCCTACAATTCATTTGATGTCGAAGGTATAGTGAGACACTTGCATACGGATATTGTTTTCAGGAATTATTCCAACGGACAACTGGACACAGAAACAAAAGGAATAGAAGCGTTTAGAGAGCTAGCTGAAAAGTCTGCGAAAATTTTCTCGAGTCGGCGTCAGACCATTCTCGCCTGCCTCGTGATGGATGACAGAGCAGAAGTGCAAATTGATTATGAAGGAATACTCGCGATTGATTTGCCAAACGGACTTAAGGCTGGAGATACGCTCCAATTAAAAGGGAAATCGATTTTTATGATGAAAGAAGGAAAAGTCTCCCTGATTGAAGATTACAGTTAAGAACACGTCAAAAGAAATACACCGCCCTCATGATATCGACACAGGAATGACCCGAATTTGTTCACTTTCTTCATCAAAAAAAATGTTAGGATAGAGGCATCACTTCATAAAAAATGAGGAGAGTCACAAGTGCGGGTACATCCAATTTACTTTTTACGTCTTACAGGCCTACTCGATGGCCTTTCCTTATTAGTATTGATGGGCATCGCGATGCCCTTGAAATACGTGTGGGGCTTAGACAAAGCTGTAACCATCACAGGAAGTATTCACGGCGGGATTTTTTGCTTGTATGCTCTGGCGATACTCTATGCGGCCATTCGCGTGAGATGGAGCCTGCTCTGGCCTCTTGCTGCGTTACTCGCCGCTTTTGTACCGTTTGGGAACTTCTTTCTGGATCGCAGACTGAAAACGGCACAGGATATGTATCCTCTGAAGCCGTTTAACAATGCCGTGCTCGTATACGGCATCGTTTTTTTCTCGTTCTTTGATTTGTTCTCGCAACTGCCGGTCATGAGTACATTTGCTGCTTCCGTAGGCGCCAGCTCATTTGTGATAGGCTTTGTCATCGGTCTGTATTCGTTAGCCAATACCTTTGGCAATATTATCTCAGGCATGCTGACAGATAAGGTTGGGCCATCCAAGCCACTGTTGATCGGATTGGTTTTATCGAGCTGTGCCTTGCTGCTGTATCACATTGTCGATCAGCCGTTTCTGTTAGTTATCGTGCGAATCATTCACGGATTTGTCGCCGGTTTGATCGTTCCTGCTGCTTTCACTTTCTCTGCGAATAACACTTCACATGAGCAGCAAGGACGAAAGGTTGCTTTCACCGGTACCTTTGTGGGACTCGCGGCGATTATCGGACCTGCATTCAGCGGGATTATGGCAAGCAAAACCTCCGTGCCTTTTGTCTTTACATGTGTCGCTGTTATGGGCTTTTTCCTAGCCATCCTGTCCGTCATTTTTCTGCGATCCACTAAGGCCTGCAAGAAAGAGAAGCTTAAGAAGGACATTCCGACCTCAGCCTTGATCTTCAATGCTGGGATTATCAAAGCTTACGGCGGTGCCTTTTTGCTCATGTTTTCACAAGGTGTGATCGCTTACCTTTTGCCCTTGCATGTGCAATCGCTTGGATACGATTCGAAATTAAGCGGTACATTAATGAGCACTTTTGGGATGATTGCTGTCTTGCTTTTTGTCCTTCCGACCAACCAGATTTTTGATCGCGTGGCCCCTTCCAAAACGATGTCCATCGGAATTGGCTTCATGGGCGTGAGTCAGTTGCTTATTGGTCAATCCAACACGACATTGGCCCTGTATTGCATGTTAGGACTATATGGGATAGGCTTTGCTCTCTTGTTTCCTTCTGTCAATACGATGCTCATTCAATCGACGCCGCAAGAATTGCGGGGGAAAGCACACGGTTACTTATACGCCTTTTTCTCTCTCGGTGTGGTCGTCGGCTCAGGCCTGTTAGGTTGGCTGCCCTTCTCCATCGAGGAAGGGTTTCTGTTCACAGGATGTCTGCTTCTCGTGTTTGCCGTTTTCATTGCCATGCATAAGCAGCGAGAACGCTTGCTGAATCAACAAAATAATCGATAGCAGCCATCGTTTATACAACAAAACCTCCTCAACCACTAAGCTAGTGGCGAAGGAGGTTTTGTGCTACTGCTTTCAACCGCGGAATCACTGCGAATCAGGCATGCAGCCAACAAGCCAATTCCTAGTACGATTGCAAGCAAGACAAAAGTAAGTTCATAGCTGCCAACATTCATAAAACGGATGGACAATATCGGCCCAAGACTTGTTCCCGAAAACAGGATAAACGTATAAACCGAAACCGCAATTCCCCGCGATTTGCCCCCTAGCTGTCCAATAAGCGTGATCACGGAAGGAACAGATAGCGCAATTCCGGCAACGAAAAGCACACTCGTACCGATCAAAAGAGACAAGTTAGATATTAGACCGAGGGAAGCCATACTGATCACTGCCAGACCTAATCCGAAGCGTAGCACGGTACGTAAGCCAAACCGTTTTGCCAGCCCGCCCGCCAGCGGAGAAATAAGCATGCCCACTATACCAATCGTTCGAACAAGCAGAATCTCCTTGTTGCTAAGCCCAAAATCAGATCCCGCCAAATAACTGCCCAAGACCGTATACATATTAACAAATGACATAAGCAATACAAGAGCGATTATGTAGCCCAAGACGATATTTTTTTGTTTGAACAGGGAGGGAATTCGCTTAATCGGCTCCCACATATTAACGGTAGCAAGGGGACTCTCTTCTTTTGGCAGCCACCTCATCACCACGAGCAGCGTCACGAAATAGATAGCAGCAAGCATATAGAATACGGCGTGCCAACTGTATTGTTGACTCATTACGGTGCTGAGCACTTGACCAATGATTCCTGCCGCCAAAAATCCCGTGCTGATAAATCCGATTGCCGTTACCCGCTTTGCCACAGGGAACATTTCCACCGCATAGGCGAGTGCAACAGGCGAGAACGTAGCAGCGGCAGCACCTTGCAAGCCCCTGAGTACAATGATCCATACGAAATCATTTGCACTACCAAGCAACAAAGAAAAGAGAGCCAGGGCAATCATCCCGATCACAATAACGTTCTTGCGGCCATACTTTTCGGACAACGGTCCATAAATCAGGCACCCTATGGCAAACCCAACCGAAAATGCGCTGCCTACTGCTGCAGCCTGTGTCAACGTAATACTGAAAAGATCGGCAAATATGGTCATAAGGGGAATCGTAACGTATAAGCTCGACATGACGACGATTCCAGACCAGCAGAGGATTGCCGTCATGAGTGAGTAGTTTCGCTGTAACATCGCACACCTCTTTTTCAAATTTTTACACACATTATAGTTAGATTATCTAATTATATTCACAAAAAAATATGATCTTATCTTCCCACCCCCAGTTTCTCTTCCATGCTGTTATTTAACTTCATCAAGATTTTTTCCAACAGCATCCGTTCTTCCTCTTCTAATTCGCTCATAATGGAGGAGCAAGCAGACCAAAAAACCGGCAGTACGCTGGTTACTAATTCTCTGCCTTCTTGCGTGATTTTGACATGAATCTTGCGACCGTCCAGCTTGCTTTGCTCCCTGATGATCCAGTGCCTTTTTTCCAGCCAGTCCAGCAAAGCTGTAACAGAAGCACGCCGAATACCCAGCCTGTCTGCAAGCGAAGAAGGGGTGATAAGTTCCCTGTCTTTATGTAACGTAAGCAACAGCAATACGTCCCATTTACACTCCGTTATGCCGAATTTCTCCAAATTCAAATCAATGACGTCTATGGCGTTATCCCCCAGCCATAGCATCAGTAGCCCCAAATGAGCCAATTTGCGATCCGTATTTTGCGGAGCTGTTTTTTCCATCAGATGCAAATATGGCTGAATACCAAGTTTCGGCAATTGATCGGATGTTTGCTCACACTTGTTTTTTCTGCTCATAATCCACCTTGAATATAATTAGATTATCTAACTAAAATCAATGTAACGGATTTATTTGGATTTTGCAACCCCCCCTGGCAAGACGAAAACCGAGATCATCTATTCGAAACGTGGGGTGACTGCGTCTGCGGCACGTCGCCCCACATCCTCTGGCCTCTTCCGCCCAACTGCCACCGCGAAAAATTCGGTAGGAGCCGTAGACGTTTACATCGTAAAGGTCCCAGCACCACTCCCAAACATTCCCCAACATGTCGTAGAGCCCCCACGCATTCGGCAGTTTTTGTCCTACCGCATGTGCTGTACCTTCAGCATTCCCTTCGTACCATGCGATCTCATCCAGCTCGCCGTACCGATAACCGCCCGTCCCTGCTTTGCAAGCGTACTGCCATTCCGCCTCTGTCGGCAGTCGGTAGCCATCCGCTTCCTCGTTCCAACCAACACACTCACCATCTTCACTGATCGAGTAGCATTCCGTGAGACCTGCTTGCTGAGAAAGCAGATTGCAAAACGAAATTGCATCGTTCCACGAGACATTCACGACGGGAGCCTCTGGGTGGTCACTCGGTCCAGCTGCTTTTTGTACAAGCGAGAAGTATAACGCATTCGTAACAGGAACCGGTGCGAGTAAAAAAGCGTTCACCTCGGTTGTCCATGTCGCCTTGATCCGATCGTCTCGTAATTCGATATGCCCTGCTGGGATGCTCACCATGGTGGACGGTCGCTCCATCTCTATTTCACCTGGCTTAACTTCTCGATCGCCTGCTCTTCGGTCGGCAAGAAAAAGATGTCGTTTCCGTTGTTCGATTCATAGATGAAGTCTTTTAGACTTTTACTTGTGTACACCGAAAAATCTCCTACAATTGCCACTTTTACCCGATAATTGATGAACTTCTGAAGGATTTCGCCAGCAAGGCGTGTTTTCAAATCGAAAAAGCTTTCGTTGAGCAATGATTTGTTGAGAATGATACGCTCACTGTCTGCTTGATAGTGTACTGTTGCTATCAGGTCCAATGCGGACTGCACATCCTCTATAATTACCTCGCTACCACTCACAATGGCAATATTTTTCCCGCCAGCTTCTATCTTTGTAATATTCATGTGTACCCTCCTCATCTTCTATTGGTCATCTGCCTTACAAAGTCCTCACAAATATATCGGTTGTCTTCACCGTTTGCTGGCGAAACCCTCGCCACTCGAAAGAAGCTCAAGCCCACAACCATCGCCATGAGTCCGTAGGCAGCGCTTTGTGAATCCTCTACAGACATAAGCCCGGTTTGCTTGCCGTATTCAAAAATCTTGGTGATACCCTGCAAATCTCTCTTATAACTATTCGCAACTACTTCTTGCAGCTTGGGGTCCAATGCGGCTTTGGAGAAGAATTGGACAAAGAGTCTTGCTTGATCTTCATGCGGGATGTACATCTCAGCGATGCCATCCAGCTGCGAAACATTGATCCGTTTTTCCTTGTCGTTCACGTATGGCGGCAAGATATGCGCAAGCGTAACATCCATCATTTCCTGGGCGGTCATGGTGTTCTCAATGTCAGCTTCGATTTTCAAGCCATAATAGGCCAAGAATGCCTGAAAGGCTTCACTCGTCAAATTATCCTTATTCTTAAAGTAATACGTGACGACACCCTTTGAGCAGTCCGCATACTCCGCCACCTTATCCAACGTCATGCCATCAATCCCGTGATTGCTAATACAAGTAAGGGTCGCATTGATGACATCTGCTCGGCGCTTTGGTTCCATTCCTAATTTGGGCATGATCTTACCTCTTTTATTTATACTGTACGGTCGGAATAAAAAAAGTGTACACCATCATTTTCCAATTTGTCAAACAAAGAGGGTCCACAACAAAAAAACACGCTTACGCAGCGTGTTCCATCATGACGTTACATGGCAAGTGCTTGGCGACTGATCCGATATTGTCCCGGTGTCATACCCGTCCATTTCTTGAAAGCATTTTGAAAGGCGCTTGGATCTGAAAAATGCAGCAGGTAGGCAATCTCTCCGATGGAATGCTCCCCTTGCTGTAAATACCCCATTGCCATTTCTTTGCGGACATTCGTGGACAATTCATGATAGGAAGTGTCCTCTGCCTTTAGTTTCACTTGCAGGGATCTCGTGCTCATATGAAAAGCAGCGGCAGTCTGCTGTAAGGTCGGGAAAGCCGCAGGCATACATCCCATCATCCATTGAAACACACGGTCCGAAAATTCCCGCCCCCTGATCAGCCTCTCTCTACTTGCTTCCGCGATTGGTTCAAAAGCTTTGCGCAGCCGGACATCTGAATACAGAATCGGGTATTGCAAAACTTCTTTGCCTACCAAGAGCCCATTTTCTTCTTCACCAAAGTAAGGCTTCATCCCGAACACATTCACATAAGGTTCGATATCCGTCGTAGCGTCATGTGTGAATTGTATCGCCTGTAACGGAATAGACCGATGGCTCATACGGACGATCAAATGGTACAAGGAGCTGACCATGTCCTCCATGCAATGTCGAGAAACGCTCCCAGGGCTTTGTCTATGAAACCGCAGGAAAACATGGTTCCCCCGCTCTTCCCAATCCAGCTCGTACCCGCTGCAAAGGATCACATGATATCGCTGATAAGCCTTCAATGCATCGACGATTTTTTCCGAATGCATCATGACATAGCCAAGAATGCCCAGATCGGCAATATCAGTTAACTGCCCTTGATGCAGTCCGAGATGGTCATCTTGCGTGTAAATGGCCGCTTCCTTCATCAAACGCTCGAGCTCCGCTTCATCAATGCGCGCCTCTACATCTTTTAGCAAGCTGCTATCGAAAGAAATATGCTCACAAAAGCGTTCAAAATCAAGCTTCTTGTGAGTAATTGTTTTCATAATCGGATACACCATCGAAATCGCAAACCCATGCGCATTTTCCAAGTACGGAACCTCCTTTGCGTAAATCCACAACATTTATGCGCTCTCGATCATTCCTCTGTTTCCTTCCACACGATATGCTGAATACAATTCAGTTTACCACGATCTGTCGCTTATGGAATCAACACTACAGGGGGATATGAAAATGAACATACTCGTTATCATCGGACATCCAGATCCCGAGAGCTATTGCTCTGCGTTGGCGCATGCCTATATGAAAGGAGCCGAAGGCAAAGACGCGCAGATTCGCACCATTGATTTGAGCCAAATCGCTTTCGACCCAAATTTGAAGTACGGATATCGGAAAAGAACGGAGCTGGAGGATGACCTAAAAGAAGCGCAGGATCTCATCCGTTGGGCGGATCATCTGGTCATTGTCTATCCGACCTGGTGGGGCACGATGCCCGCTATCTTGAAGGGATTTTTCGATCGTGTCTTATTACCCGGATTTGCCTATAAATATCGGGAAGGCTCTCCACTATGGGATAAGCTGTTGACGGGCAAAACCGCGCATCTGATTGTGACCATGGATACCCCATCTTGGTACAACCGATTGATCTACTGGCAAGCCGGACACCTCGTGATGAAACGCAACATTTTGAAGTTTTGCGGGATTAAGCCTGTGAAGGTTACGGAGATTAGTGGGGTGAATGCCTCGGCGGAGGAAAAGCGCAAGAAGTGGCTGGAGAAAGTGAAGCAGCTTGGGGAGAGACTTGCCTAAGCGTACGGTAAAAAAGCCGAACCCAGCACGACAAACAAAACTCAAGCCAATTTCAGCTTGAGTTTTTCCTATTCCATTACTGATTGAGATGCTTTTGCACACTTTCCAAAAGTTGACGCGGCTATAAGCGGGACCGCCTTTTAGCAGCGGATCAGCTAGTTTATCCAAATCTGTTACTGTCCTGCACTTGCTTCCTAGGCTTTCTTCAGCGTGTCTCTTTCGTTGGAATGATTTACCTAGGCAAATAAATCGTGCAAAGTGTATTTATTATGTAGCTGATTGTGAGTATGATAATAGTAAAAATAATAAGAAAGAGGCTATCATATGGATTCTACTTTTTCAGCAAGAAAAGCATCAAAGACGAAAACCTTGGTTATCAACGCCCTTTTTATCGCTTTTACTCTCGCAGCCACCATGTTTATCAATTTACGACTCCCGATCATGGGGAACGGTGGCCTCATTCATCTCGGTAACGTGCCTCTTTTAATCGCAGCTTTTGTGTATGGCAGAAAAACAGGAGCGATTGCTGGAGCTTTTGGTATGGGCCTCTTTGACCTTATCTCCGGTTGGACAGCATGGGCGCCGTTTACGTTCGTAATCGTAGGTGCAATGGGCTATGTTGCTGGCCTTATCGCCGAGAAGGTACCTGGCAATCGGGTATTTGTGTACGCACTCGCAGTTGTCGCTGCATTGGTGATTAAGATCGTGGGCTACTACTTTGTTGAGGTTATTCTTTACGGGAACTGGATTCAGCCGTTTGGCTCCATTCCGGGTAACGTTTTGCAGGTGGTTGTAGCAGCGGTTATTGTCATTCCGCTGGTAGGACGCTTGAAGAAGATTGTGGGGCAAGGTTAAAAAAGGAAGGATGGGGCAGAGCTCCATCCTTCCTTTTTTACAAATATAAAAAGATCGGGAATCGTCTTGGTTCAATACCCAACATAACCTCGACGAGAGCAACTGGATCATCCCAGTACAATTCTAGCAAGTCCAGTACGACATTATATGGTTTGCTACTGGAAGGATCGTCACCTGATCGACCATAATCACCGAGACACTGTCAGGGTCTTCAATCAAAAAGCGCTGGTTTTCATCGAGTTCTAAAACGATTTCTGTCATGCACGAACCTCTCCTTTACAAACCAATTATTTTGTTAATCCCTCATCACCTGGATCCATCATGTTGAAATCAAAATCTGTAAATATTGACATATTTGTAGTACGCTTATTTTGCCCGTTGTAAAAATCCTTCTTATCGGTTGATGGAACGCCGTGTGCGATGAAAGTCGCCCGCACGGTGTAGGCTCGAACGAAAACCCTCACGAAGAGAAGGGAATAAGTCGAGAATAGCTATACTGATCCAATATTCATTTTGCAAGACAATCTAAATGGTCAATATCCCTACCATTTCGTTGCAGGCTCCTCCCAATACCTTATGCCAAAATTTATCGCCACCCAGCCATTAAGAAACGCTACTCTAACTTTTGATTTGAATGATGTTTTCACTCCAGATGCAACCGATTTGTATTACATTGCTTCTAGTCGCAATGAAATTGGTGCTGATAAAATTAATGGCTCCGTAATTACGATTCCTAATGTTACTCTTGATAAAGGACAGTTAATCATTTTTGACTTAGGATCTTACACAATGCCTTCTGCAGGAACGTATAAATTTTTCATTTCTGTTGATTCAAAACACACGCAAGAAATGGTATTGGATATTTCTAACAATTAATTATCCATCAACAGCCCTCGGGATGGACCCGGGGGATATTTTTTCGTCGAGACTGAAGACTCGCCCCCCCGCTGCAACTGCCCCTCTATTTATCAAATCGTGTGTTTTGTTAACCTCAGCTCTTTAATAACACAATCACAGAAAGTTATAACTTTAGTTAGCGGACAATTTAGATTGATTGACGTAGCGTTATATTTGCCCGTTGTAAAACATTCTTTCTTATCCGTTGATGGAACGCCGTGTGCGATGAAAGTCGCCTGCACGGTGTAGGCTCGAACGAAGACCCTCACATTTAGTAGGGAATAAGTCGGGAATAGCTATGAATTGATTGCCAGACCTGCTCAAATTTTGCAACCAGCTGGACTTGCGATTAGCCAAGCAAACGTCATCGTTAAGTATGGTGAGTATACGTATTGGTCGTATACCCCTTCATCGAATGACCTTGTTTTGGTTGTCGTCGCATTTGATTCCAACAATCAGGAAGTCAAACGCTGGGAAGTTCCTGGTTATAGGTATACAATCGACATTGGGATCGATAACCAAAATAAAACAGTGGTGTTCTACATGTGGCAAAAGGTAGGAGTCTTTGAAAACGGTTCTTATCCGGTTTCGTTTACCTGGGAACAGTTGAAAATCAACTAATCCACCATCAACGGCCCCCGGGTTAATCCCGGGGTATTTTTCTCACCAGGTTGGGGAATTTCCTACTTTCTACAATTACCGTTTTGTTAAAGTGACCACTTTCAGTGCTGCGTTACAGATCGCTTCTTGTACCGTCATCGCAGTGCCGATCTTCTGGACAGACACATCATCAAAGTCTACTTGTCAAGGTGCTTTTCATTGTCCTCGGCGTAACTAAGGACAAAGAAGTGCGTTTGTTCTTTGATCTTCTCCACCACTTGTCACGCATCGGCTCCAACACTTCCCTTGTGTCCACATCTACAATCTGCCACTTGTAAAAGCTGTCGGCGTAACACCTAGATACATACGAAACGTGCCTGAAGTCGCTCCAATGAGTAGCTTCCTCGATACTCTCCACATCATCATACGGATAGGCGCACGGATTGTAGTTCCCGTTATGTTTCAGAAACGACTTAGTCTCCTTGTTTTGAACTGCGTATTACTTCGGCAATTTGATCTCCCTTTCATTAGCCATCATCGTACTTTCTACAGCTAACAAAATGTCTTTGATTTCCTTTCGGGTAGGTCGCCAACCAGCAGCCCACTAAGTTGCCAACTTGTCGTTTCCCACCCGGTTTTCATTACTGTGATATAATGAAAATAAAAACAATGGGGTGTATTGTTGAAGAGACAGTTTTTGATGATTGTAAGTGATGTAACAAAACCACAAATGGATAGAGCCACCGAAGCAGTAAAAGATTATAACGAATTCATTGACTTGATTCCAATTGAGTCTAAATCTGATGGAGGCTATAGCCTATACATCGATATTCAAAAAGGCGATGTTGCTATCACAGTCTCAGATATACGAACATTCCTGAAAAATTGGTTTAAGCCTTTAAAAATAGAATGTGATTCAAATCCACGAGACTTTTATTAAAAGTCCTTTTTAAATACACAGCTTGTAAAACCATATCCCTTCTTGTTTCTAATACTGATGTACAGTAAGATTTAGGAAAAACCATTAGGGAGTGGAAAAATGGTCACTTGTTACTTGAAATATGTTATTGATCCATATCAGGTAAGTGTTTTTGAAGAATATGCAAAGATGTGGATACCTCTTGTCAACAAGTTTGGCGGACATCATCATGGCTATTTCCTTCCTCATGAAGGTGCTAATAATATTGCTTATGCCTTATTTAGTTTTCCTAGTTTGGCAGAATATGAGGATTATCGAAAGAGAATACTGGTCGATGAAGATTGCCAACTTGCCTTCTCACTAGCAGAGCAAACAAAGTGCATCATCAGTTACGAGCGAAGTTTCTTGCGTCCGGTGTTTGAATAATTTTCCTTCAACCTTGTCCATCCTTAGATAGGATGGGCTTTTTTATATAATGAGCATTTAGTATCCATCCGCTATATGCCGGGCAGCGAGAAGATGGTCTGCAGCCCCACTTGATCACTGCTACTGGATTGATCCAGATAACTTCTGTTCTGATTCGCCCCATTTCCGCCAAAACTTTCTTTTCTTCCCTACGCCAATGCTTTAGGCGAATGTTGTATAAATCATTATCGTAACCACTTAGTATCACGGGTCCCTGATTTTCGTCTAATGCGTCGAGCAATTCAATATGGTCCGCATCCGTCATCTCATTCCTGTACATACGTTTGCTCCTTGTTGATACAAATACGGTGGATCCGCATAAATCAAAACGCTTGGATTTTTATATCGTTCAATCAATTGCAGAGTTGGCTGTTGTTCTATTTGCACCCTTTTCAATCTATCTCGTTACCGTCAATATCCGATCAGGTACTTTACTCCATTGATCAGGCTTCCTGTTGTTGGGTGCTTTTAATACGTCGATGTTATGCTTCCATCCGGTTCTGTCAGATGTTTTTCCACCCCTCGCCATCCTTTACCACTACTCGAATCTGTTTATCTTGATAGTTAAAAACGTTTTGAAGTGCCTGCATTGTATATTCCTCCCCTAACTTCCCGTTGTCCTTGAACTTCTCATGGGATCCAGCATTCCCATCTGTTTCGGGTCATCCCGTAACAAGCGCAGTGATTCCCGTGACTGGAAAGCCCCTGCAGGCCGTTTAGGAGGCTCTAAAAGAGAAGGGAAAACCTTCTGTCCGCGTAAGAGTGGCTTTCTTTTTTGCGTTCGTACGAGATCGGCGCGGAAATACGAAAAATCGCTCAGAGGATCATCTATCCCTTGAGCGATTTTTCGTATTTCAACGATATAAAATGATTGATTCCAATTTTTTGAGCTCTCTTTAAAGGGACGGGCTTCCGGCTGTATACTTGGAACCTTAATTTCTGGTATAGCTTCATAGCGGGAATATTCGTATCTGCTACTTCTTCGATGAGAAATTGTTCATACGGGGTATTTTCCATCATATGACGGAGAATCATCATTGCCACTGCGTGAATCCCTCCGCAAAAATCTGAGACATTTGCTCTCTTGCATCGAATTCTACTTGATCCGCCCTGATCACTGTAAACATGTACGGTTATTCTCCTTCCTTGTATAGAAAAGAAGTGAGGATAGAGGATGAAGGCATCGTGAAGTGGTTTTTTCGCATCATTTTCATCATAGCTAACCCGTGTAGTGTTGAATAGAAAAATACGACCATTTCATCTGGGTCCCCTGATCGGAATTCGCCGAGCGCCTGACCTTTTTTGACAAGCTGGGCTCTGGCGTGAAACAACTTGTCGCTAAGGCGAGCTACCTCGGTTTGTTTTTCGCTTGTTCCTCCCCCCGCTAGAAACGATTGAGCCATCAATATCAGCAAATTCGCAAACTCTTCGCCTGTCGTCATGTCGCTGTGAATTGCCGATACAAAAGCCCGATGCTGATGCCAGACATATCCGCAATGTCCTGGAGTTTTGAAATGCAATCTTTTACAGTTCGGTAATGCAAAAAACGGCATCTCTGCCGTTTTTCGTTGCTCCTCTATTCTTCCATGCTCCTCTATTCTTCCATCTAGTCCTTTGCAGCGTTCAACTCTGCTTCGATCTTGGAGTTTTTCGAAGACTCGTCCATACGCCAGTAAACGAGGAGGCTTATGGCAATACAAGCCGCTACATAGTAATAGAAGAGAGATTCGTTCCCGATGCTTTTGAACCATAGCGCGATGAACTCCGCTGTTCCCCCAAAGATCGCAACAGTCACCCCGTATGGAAAGCCTACACCCAGAGCGCGAATAGCGGTTGGAAACATCTCGGCTTTCACGATCGCATTGATGGACGTATAACCAGTAACAATGATAAGACCAGACAGCATCAGCAAGAAAGCGACATATGGGCTAGTGGTTTGTTCCAGGAGCATAAACATCGGTACGGTCCACAATGTTCCAAGAATACCGAAACCAATCAACAGCGGGCGCCGTCCAATTCGGTCGGACAGCATACCAGCAAGCGGCTGCAAGACGACAAATACGAGCAATGCGGTAAAGTTAATCCAGCTAACGATATCTTTCGGCAGTCCTACCGTAATCACCATGAATTTTTGCAAATAGGTCGTGTAGGTGTTAAAGGCAATGGTTCCCCCGAGCGTAAGACCAACGACTGCCAGCACCGCCTTCGGATGCTTCATCAGCTCTCGAAGCGTACCCGCCTTTTCCTTGTTTTTCGACTCCATTTTGGTATACTGCTCTGATTCGTCCATACTGCGGCGCAACCACAACACGGCTACTGCGCCAAACGCTCCGATGATGAACGGAATTCGCCAGCCCCATGCCATCATCGCTTCTTCCGGGAGTATTTGCTGCAAGATAATTTGCACACCCAGCGCCAGCAATTGTCCACTGATCAGCGTGACGTACTGGAAGCTAGAATAGAACCCTCGGCGACCACTCGAAGCCATCTCGGACAAGTACGTGGCAGATGTTCCGTATTCCCCGCCAAGCGAAAGACCTTGGAGCAGGCGGGCAAGAACGAGAATAATAGGCGCAAACACGCCGATGGTTTCATAGTTTGGTGTTACGGCAATCACCAGAGAACCACCTGCCATGATGGTAACAGACAGCGTCAACGCAGCACGGCGTCCGTGACGGTCAGCGTATCGGCCCAGGAGCAAGCTCCCAATCGGCCTCATTAAAAATCCAATAGCAAAAACAGCGGCAGTATTCAATAACTGGCTGGTAGCGTCTCCTTTTGGAAAAAACTGAGACGAGAAGTACACCGCAAAAGCTGCATAGACATACCAGTCATACCATTCAATCAGGTTCCCCAGTGAACCTTTAAAGATGTTGCTTGTGATTCGCCGCGTATTTTCACGATCACTCGTTGGCTTCATTGCTGCCCCCTCCTTATGTTTGACCCGAATCCATTCGAAATTGGCATCGTTTAACCGCTTACAAATGAAACCATGCTTTGAAAGGGTTTACATATTCACCCGGATGGATTCTCGAAGAACTGTTTTTATTTTAAGTTGTTTGTTTTGCTAGAATCTATTGAATACTTCCAGATGTGCAAAAACGGCATCCGAGCTGCCGAAAAACCCAGTTGAGTTACATTGATTTTTCGACCAGTTCGGGCTACCCTTTTCCATAGGGAGGCGGCTGTTATGACAATCACTATGCTTCTGGGACTGCTTGAAAACATCTCTGTAATTGCAGTCATCGCCCTTATCATCGGCCAACTCGATTACTTTCGGAACATCATGTACGGGAAAAACAACTGGATGCGGATCGTGATCCTCTCCACCCTGTTCGGGTTCCTGTCGGTAATCGGAACGGAGAATGGACTACGGGTCAATGACGCACTCGCCAATACGCGCATTGTGGGTGCCGTCGCGGGCGGGTTGATCGGAGGGCCAGTCGTCGGTTTTTTGGCCGGCCTTATCGGAGGTATTCATCGTTATTCGATCGGTGGATTTACCGCATTCGCCTGTGCCATCTCGACCGTAATGAACGGCTATTTGGCCGGGATCGTCAGCACGAAAATGAATATGCTGCGTCTGAAATGGCAGCATATCGTACTGATTGGCGTTACAGCCGAGCTCATTCAAAAAGTTATGGTGCTTCTCATGGCCAAGCCTTTTTCAGCGGCACTCGAACTGGAAGTAAAAATCGCGATCCCGACCACGATTATGACCATTGCAGGGCTGTTGCTTTTCACGCGCGTTTTCCAAAATCTCAAAATGATGCAAGACCAGTCCGGCGCATTGGGGGCAAACCTTGCCTTGTCGATTGCAAGTCAGACGTTGCCTCATCTACGGACGGGGCTTAATGAATATTCTGCGAAAAAAACCGCTGAGCTGATCCGTGAGATGGCCAGAGTGGATGCAGTCGCCATTACCGACTGTGAAAAGCTGCTCAGTGCAAAAGGCCATGAACTGGAGAATCATGTGCAAAAAGAGACGCTGTGCGCACAGGTAGCGGAAGCTGTTTTGACCCACCCTACAGGGGAATGGTGCGACAAAGAATTTGCTCTTCCGCGTCCGCCTCGCCTAAAATCGATCAGCGCCGCGTCGTTGTATCATCAAAACCAGAAAATCGGGACGTTGCAATTCTACTATAAAACCTCTTCCTCCAAGACGTCCCAGACTAACGAGAAGTTGGTGGACGGCCTGGCCAAGCTGCTGTCGGTCCAAATTGAGCTCGCGGAGATTGAGCATCAAGCGAAAATGCGGAAGCAGGCTGAAGTAAGCGCCCTGCAAGCACAAATCAACCCGCATTTTCTGTTCAACACCTTGGGGACGATTATGTCTTATTGTCGTACAGACCCTGATCAGGCGAGAAACTTGATCGGTCATTTAAGTGACATCTTCAGGCGCAATTTGAAAAGCAAGGGAAATCATCACAGCTTGCAGGAAGAGCTGGACGGAATCAAGTCGTATTTGGAAATCGAGAAGGTCAGATTTAGCAACCGTTTAAAGGTGAACATGGAGATCGACGAATCTCTATTGGAGTGCAAATTGCCTGTCCTGACTTTGCAGCCAATCGTGGAAAATGCCATTCACCATGGACTTTCCCCAAAAGTTAGCGATTGTCTGCTCACGATTCGAGTGGAACCGTTTGGCCAAGAAGTGAAAATCAGCATTGAAGACAATGGAGTTGGAATCAGTGAAGAGCGTTTGGCCGAAATCTGGAACAGCCAATCGAAAGGCATCGGCCTTGTCAATGTCCATTCACGGCTGCAATCCATTTATGGCAAAAAATATGGCCTCACGATTCAAAGCCAGCCCGGTTTGGGAACAGTCGTATCCTTTGTCGCTCCGTTAACCGCATTTGAAAAGGAAGTGCATCCAGATGCTTCTGAAAACGATCATCATCGATGACGAGCCAGCCATTTGTTCCGAATTGGAATATTTGCTGAAAAAATATATCGATATCCAGGTGGACGCAATTTATACCAATCCCTTGGAAGCATTGCCTCATATCATCAATTCCGAGCCTGATTTGCTCATGCTCGATATTCAGATGCCCGGAATGAATGGTCTTGAATTTGCCAAAACATTGAATCAGATGTCCAATCCCCCCTTGATCGTTTTTTCGACTGCCTATCATGAACATGCTCTGGAGGCTTTTTCCACGCTGGCAGTGGGCTATTTGACCAAACCGATCATGGAATCGAAATTGGACGATGTGATCCAAAAAGTGAGGACACTGAGGAAACGAGCGGCTATGAATGACCGCACCGCGACAGTTCCCCTGATGGAAGAGCATGTCTGCATCCGGAAGAGCAACAAGATCATCCCGATCCCTGTAGGGCAGATTTACTTTGCGTTTGTGCGGGAGAAAGATTTATATGTGGCGACAAAAGAGAGTATCGACAAGTGTGATTTGTCTTTAAATGAGCTGGAGGAAATTTTGAATCGGTCCCGTTCTTTCTTTCGAAGTCATCGGAATTATATTTTGAATGTGAAGTATATTAAAGAGATTATTCCGTGGTTTAATCATACGTATTTGATTAAGATGAATGATGACAGTCAGACGGATATTCCTGTTAGTAGGGGGAGGATGAAAGCGTTTCGGGGGTTGATGAATTTGTGAGTTTTGGGGGAAGAACAATGATGAACGGGGCGGGGAGAGAGTATCTCTTCGCTTCGTTTTTCAGCGAAGCGGGGTATATTCGAGTTCCAAGGATGGATACTCAATACCATAAGCTTTCTGAAACCTCCGTCGAACTGGGGGATTCCTTATACTAAAAGATACAAAAAGAAAAAACGACATCTCCTGTATAGTGGGGCATAGTGGGATTAAACCGCTGATCTCTATACTGACAGTGTAGCCCTCTCCCCCTGCATCTGATTTCTCAACATATGAATCTCCTCAAACTGTAGCTACAGATATACCCGTACCCGCACGTAAGGGGTAATTTGTTGATGCCGTCCATATCATTAACATCAAGCCTCCTATTAGATTATGTAGATGGAGGCTTGATGTTATTTGTACTCAAGAAACACCACATGCTTTTATCGGCAGTTACTGGTCACTATTTTTAAATCCAAGTGTTACGTTAATATTCCTAAATATTTCCTTGAGTTTTTTATCGTGGCTCTCTAATCTTTTAATCTTACCATACTTATTAAAATAATAATTGGAGTATGGTATATAATCGGCTTTTGTCTTTTTATTGTCAATGAAACGAAAAATAGTCGTGTCCAGCTCTTTTATAGCCAAGGCGATTACCTCCAAATCAATCAATCCTAGATAATCAACTTTTTTAACTGTATAGTGTAAAGAATTCAACCAATGCTTATCAGAAATTAAATCATTATACTTCGGTACTTTAGGAAAAGTGTGCGATGACACTGATAAGATATATACTTTCTTAACTCCACGAAACCTATCAGGTTCACTTTGCAATATTGCAGAATAAGCTTCGTTCGCTTGCTCAATAGGCTCGACAACATACTTGCGAAAATCTCCAACAGTTGTTCTTTCATTTGCCTCAATTTTCGTTTCTTTTCTAATCCTTCCACTCTTACCTTCAACAATTAACAATGATTGACCAATTCTAATATGAGCATCAGATGATTTCTTATTCATTTTTCCATAGCTGAACTCTTCAATGAACTTGTATTCTTTGATTCTGGCTTCACTTACTGCTTTTTTTAAAGTGTCAGCAATATAGTTTTCAAATAGACGCCCAAAAAATGCAAAAAAGGATGTATCATGTTTTGGGAAGCAATTTCTTATTTTAAAGAACAAACCGTCAAAGATATTCGCATTCATGTTACCAGCAGAGCATGGATAAGTTTTTCCCTGACGATCATTGATGAAAATAGGTTTGGTTAAAAGTAGCTCATAATCAAATGGATTTTTTAAAGAATCCATTGCCCACTCTCTTAACTCTAAAGGTTCAATACAAAGATCCTTGTATATCTCCATTGCCTTGTCTTTGATAGATACTTTCTCAAAGAATTGATCTGTATCAATGCCCCAGTCTTTATCTGATAGCACTTCTTTTAATGACCTGCCTTTTACACAATGTAAATTCAAAGAAAACACAGTCGAGACATATTCTTGGATTGTATACCCATACTTATCTTCAAATACCCTATGAATGTCAATGAAGTCATTTTGTTCAAACAACTCACTATCCCTGGCTAATTCCTCAAACATTATATATTGTCTCAGTAAAGAGCGATCTAGGTCAGTATTTCGAACGAATAATGAGCCTTTAATGACCATATCCTCAATTTCTTCAAGGTCGTCAATGTCAGAGAACATATGATCCGCTATTTTCAAAACAGTTAGTAGCATATTAAATGTCACATCGAAACCATTATCAAGAGAATGCACTGGATTTCGTGTACCATAGGCTATAAACCATTTCATTGCGTACATTAAACTTTGTGTGTCGAATGGTTCAATGCGATCAACAAAACTTTTATCAATAACATGTGGATATAATACTTGCTTTAATGATTGAATTGACTCCTTATTTAAAACTGTAAATTGCGACAAAATGCTTAGCGCTTCATCAAGGTCATAGCTTCTTATCTCCTTAATGATTTCCTCACTCTCGGTCTTAGTTCCGAATAATTCTGAATATGTTAATGAAGTTTTTATAAGTGAATCAATAGCTGCAAAATCTTTGTCCATAAAATCACCTTACCAATTTTCTGTATTTATTCCTATTTTAACTTTTTTGTTACTTATAATAAATATCATTGTTCAAAAGCTAATTTGATTAATAAGAATAGCAAACAAACGAACACTTGTTGGCGTGATCATTCCTTGTAGTTTGATTCATGAATGATTCAATGTTCGAATTGTATTTTCATAAAAGAAATCCTACATCTAATCACAAAAGAAAAGTTCAAGTGACCGGATGCATTTTTTATAACTACCGTTTATTTCTTCTATTTGATTGGTTTTCTCTTTTGTAAGAACACAAAAAAGCATAAAGCTCGAGCACAAACCACATTGTATCCCTTTGTTCCCTTTTGTAAAATTATTCTATCAGATTGAAAGGAAGGGATTCTATGGGGAGTGAAAGTAAAAGATCACATGAATATTGGGCGTTAGTCTTTAGTTTAAGTGTGCTAATTATTTGTGCATTTTTTTTGATCTATTCAATTATTCATGCTATATTGGGTAAAATAGCTGCTGGCCCGCTTTTCGCATTATTAATGCTCGGCGTAACTACTTTCGCCTCAATTGATTTACTCAGACGAGTATCACCCAAGACTCCAAGAGCAAGATTCATAAAATTTATATGTCTGATAATTTACTATTCTGGATTTACGATTTATATGGGCTTGGCGATTAGTGGAGGGTTATTTCAATTGCTGATTCATTTTTTCCCTAATTTTAATTGGAGCGTACCAACTGTCGTTAGTATTTTTCTTTTAGTTGGACTAATGTATTTATTCCCATTAAAGTTGAGCTGGAGCAATATTCAATATTTAAAGGATACCAAGGCCGCTATTTTTATTGTTAATGCACTTATGCTAGTGATGTTTGAAATAAAAGTTATTTACCCTAACATATTCACAATGGGAAATGAATTACTTCACCTTCTTGCACTTCCTGCCTTTATAAGTAGCCTGACCGCTATTAGCATTCTTGAGTTCAAACTTGCATCATCAAAGAGAAGTAAGCGACGTTATAAGGTAAGCAGGATGTCACACTAACGCTCCTTTAAACCAAACCTTGTCTAGCTCCTGATTACAGAAGCTAGACTTTTTAATTTTGTTCAATGACTAGTTCGGATCTTCAAGGTCATTCAGCCATCATGAAAAGAGTAAAGTTTAGACTTAAGCTTGATGAAGTATTAAAAGAAAAAGGGATAACTCAAAGCAAGCTATCAAAATTGATTAGTATCAGGCAACCAACCATATCTGATATGTGTAGGAACAATAGAACGGAAATAAACATCCCTATAAGTTAATGGAGTTTGAAGAGATAGTTGAATTACTGTATTTTCACAAAGCATAACTGCTAACATATACAAAACAAAGATAGGATACACCCCTTAATAAAGGGGTGCATCCTATCACTAATGCCGCAACTTATGCTACAAACTTATTAGTAACCTCAATCAGCTTTTCCTTATGTTCGCTAATATCCATTACACTTGTTATAGGGACCATAGTTTTCTGCTCATCATTAAATTGAATGAACTTATTTGATCCGTTTAGATGTAATCTGCAAATCCACTTCCTAATATTGTCATCAAGCAATACATTAAAGTAACTCAGATTATCTCTGTAGTATACTCGACTAGAATCAACCGTATCTTTCAATAGAAATTTGACAGTAACATATCCTTCTATTTCTTCTTCGGTTGTAACTGGCTTCTGCTCCACTTTTTCTTCGCATGCAGCTACTTCCTGCTGACCCTCAAAGATTGCCGGAGTTTTCGACTCCTCTTCTTTAGTGTTTGCCAGTGCAGCTTTTAACTTATCATTGATTGCATCATTTATAAATTGTTTCATTGATCTTTTTATTAATGGCTTGAATTTATCAATTACTTGCTTCGTCTTTTTACTAGGATAAATTTCTGAGAGTATCAATGATATAAGTTCGTCAGACGGATTTTCCCATTGTGCTTGAAAAAATTGAACTATTTCCTTTGTGTACTTTAGCTCAGATGCAGCGTTAAGTATATTATCAATATCAAAGTTTTCTCTACGGAATTTTGACAGTTCCGATATTTGATGATCTTTGAATTCCAAGATGTTTAGCTCAAAGAAAGGAACACTGTCCATTTTATTTTGCTCGTCTAAATCAGAGTAGAACCTGTAAGTAATTCCATTTGTTAAGATAGCAAATTTCGCTTTTGTCACACCGAAATAGCGGAATAGTTGGGAGTCATGCTTTTCTAATTTTTCGTTTACAGACTTGGCTTCAATTAGGATCACTGGCGCACCATCTTTCATGATAGCATAATCTACCTTTTCACCTTTTTTGATACCAACATCTGCGGTAAATTCAGGTACAAATTCTTCTGGATTGAAAATGTCATAGCCTAGTGCTTGAATAAAGGGCATGATTATAGAGGTTTTAGTAGCCTCTTCTGTGGCGACATTATCTTTGACTTTTGAGATTCTAACCGACAACGATTTGATCTTTTCGTCAAAATTATCCATAGATTCTACTCCCATCTTTAGGTCATATGACAAAATTCTTACATACTATAGTCCTATTGTCAATTTATTCTAAACTATGGATATAATAACTTCTCAATACACAATATCATTAGTATTAAAAAGCAAAAGGATACAGCCCTTTGATCGAGGGTGTATCCTTTACTCGTATAATTCAACTAGTCATTCCCAATGCTTACTAAATTGTACTCGAAACGGCAATCTATTGAATTGTTTATACCTAGTCGCTTCCCACACTAATTATTTTTTGGATTTTAGATCTATTAATAACAACTTCTATATCTTCTATTTCTGAGCTTAAATCTTTTGGTAAAATTATATTTTCAGATTCGCTCCTAATAATTTCTACAACATAGTTCCTATCAAAAGTGAGTGATTTAACTAAAACTGTGAGCACTTCACCATTTTCAAAAGTAAATATCAGTTTTTTGGTCACAGAATACTCAGCAATAATGCTTTTCACAGTCTGAAGTAGCGACCAACCAAACACGTAAATAAACAATGCATAAGCCAAAATAGCGATCATTTTTGAAAAAAACTCATCGGTACTGACAAATATTACTGAAATTAGAGCAAATGAAATGTAGCTAATAAACACTGAAAGCAGCAACATTGACCACACATGGAAGAGCCTACTTCGTTGAGCCAATGAATACGCAAACCAGATAAATAAAATTAACAGCAATAGTAAAAACCAATTGCCAATTAATAACTGTCCTAAGCTACCGATTACTATTGATGCAATTATCATTAATACTCCAATTTTTTTAGGATGATTAATATATCTCTTCAAAATTAATGATTTTTCTATCCTTTCTATCTCCGATTCTTCTTGCAAAGAATCAGATAATTTCCTCATTAAGGGTAGAATAATTACCGAGACAATTACAGGAAATAAAAGACGAACGATCATGGGTTCCTTAAAAATATCCTCCAATGATTTACACCTCTATTTCTATATGAAATATAACTCCGTTCAACTCTCTTGGAATTCCTTAGTCTCGAGTACTTTTGACAAGTATCAAATTTTTACTTGTTACCTCTATGGATAAACAAATAATAAATTACAATTAATATTACTAGAACAATAGAGGTACTCAATGAATAAGCGATGACTGTTTTTAAGTCTTGGCTGTACTCAACATTATTTCCAATCACATTCCAGAGAGGCACTAAAAAATCTTTTGAAAATGATGTAATACTAAACATTCCAAAGAATATAGCAATTACCCATGAAAAAACATGGACTCTCTTCTGGTTTAATTCATTACCTAGATCCTTTTTTAGAGTTAGATTCATATCTGTGCGCTCTTGTAGTTTTACTAACATCTGCGAATATCCTTTGATCATTTCATTGATCTCCCCAAAGCTACTAGCCTCAGTAAACTCTCCTTCCATTTGATTGATAGTCAT
Organism: Brevibacillus sp. AF8; assembly: GCF_021270385.1. NCBI lineage: Bacteria > Bacillati > Bacillota > Bacilli > Caryophanales > Paenibacillaceae > Brevibacillus > Brevibacillus sp. AF8. The sequence continues at coordinate 225,919 of NZ_JAGQDN010000004.1, forward strand.
TTTTTGTTGTATAACTTCCAACACTGTATAATGGCTAAAAGTCGAAAGCGTTAATAGTCTATGCTTCAAGCCAAACAATAACATTAAAATTTCTGATTGAACTTGTTTGTCGTAAATTAAATGCCCTCTAATTGGATCTTCGTATTCTTCATTTGACAGGATTGCTTGTTTACTGAGTGCCCAGAGTATTATTGTTTCATTAACGAAGACACTATAATCGTCATGCAACCTATAATCTTTTTCTTCAATTTCATCTTTTTTCACACCTGTTGACCTGGCCAATACTTTGTTAAATGAACGACAATGATCCACATTAATATTCTTTTTAGTATCAGGCTGATTGCTAAAGTTCAAGAGATAAACAGAAGGTATCCCTCTAAAATAAGTATGTAAGGAATACTTCTCTTGCTTACTTTTGTTAAGTGGTTTAAATAAATTCAGATTGGCAAAAAAATCCAAGTATACTAAAAACATATCTCTGATTACATCCAGATTCAGTCCGTCTTTGTTTTGTTCAGTTGCCATAGGAATAACATTAAAATTAAAGTCAGTCTCTTTGATCAGCTGGATGGAGTCTCTCACATTTTTAATAACATTAGAAATAATTCTAAGCTGCGAGGTTCTATTCAAAAAATTATATCTTTTATTTTTCTGCATCTGTAGTTCATTAGCAAGTATAATTCCCGGAGGAACCAGAATTTCATCAAAAGACTTTGTAACCATATTTACTTCTTCGTCAATAAATTCTTCATCCGTTAGATGGCAATCAGGAAGCATTTTCCTAAAAGTGATTTGTGCAATTCCATTTTTATATAACTTTATCTGAGGATAAACAGAAAACAGATTATCTTTTTCACGGAAATAGCAGCCTCAAAAATAAATTCTAATATAGTTATTCTTCTGTTCAAATTTACTGTAGAGTTTTTGCTCATGGAAAATCATAGATTGAGACTGGTAAATAAACTCTATGTTAAGAGGAGACATTCCTGATGGAATTTGAACTTTGGAACGGAATGCATTTTTCTTTTCAACAGACAGATTAGTTTCCTGATAATCTTTATTTTCATCTCGCCAGTAACAAGTGTTACCTGAACTTACCACGATTTCAGCTGCGTTAAAAAGAATAATTTTTTTTGCAATTGACTCTAAATCTAAATTATCTTCTAAGAAATAACTGCAATAGGAGTGCCAAATATCAGAACTATAAATGTTTATGTTGATCACCTTATTCCACTTTCGATTCTGCTTTTCATTAAACCTACACTTCTAATCATACCAGACGTTCCCATACTGTACGAGGTGGAATTGAGTGGGTCAAAGTCTCTTTAAGATGAACTTTCATATTGACAAGAAATCAGGTATATGTTAGTATGATATTGTTAATGGGGCCATAGCTCAGCTGGGAGAGTGCTTGACTGGCAGTCAAGAGGTCAGGGGTTCGATCCCCCTTGGCTCCACCAAAATTATCGAACTCATAAGCCACCTACTGGGTGGTTTTTTTATGTCCATTACGATTTTTTAAATCAAAAAGTCAAGGCAGTATCACCTTGGTTAGCTTTTATCAAAAATTGACATCCGTTATTTCCCTCAGTAACTGAGCAATTATTGAGAAGTTGGCTGTAGCGCTCTCCTAGCTGAGCTAATGCCCCATGGGGTACTTCTAGCGATTACCGCTTAAGTGAAATCAGTACATCGTACACTACAAGCGAAAAAATCAGATAAATCCCAGTCGCTAATGAAAAAAGTCGACCGATCTAACTTATCAAGACCTCATGTTCTCAAAACACATGGCATTAATGTTTCCCTTTCTTTGTCATTAAAAATCCCCCCTAAAGTTACATCGGTCTTCCCTAAGGGTTTTCCAATGTTTACTGTAAGGGGGAGACTTTACATTTATTGAAGTCCTACAATTCGAAGAACTGTTTGAGAAGTAGAAAGGCCGTTTGCTGATACCAACAAGTCTGTAGCTGCAGCTCCACCATTAATAATCGATACGGTATTCCCAGCAGTTAAGCTGTGTATGCCTGGTATGATGAGTACACCGTTTGGACTAGAAGAACCGCCATTAAAAAATGGAGGAGGTGCGCCATTAATCGCAATCTGGAATGAGCCTGCTTCAACAGTTTGAACTCTCGCATCTACTTGGTATAGTACGTGTTTGATTTACGGTACCAGTGTTATTGGCATTTAAAGTGAACGCCCCAGGCGTATTTTATGCACCAGCAACTGTTAAAGGGGCAGTTGCACCCGCGGCAACCGCGACCGGAGTAGTCTGTATACGGTTAAATAGGCCAAATGTTGATAAGGTAGATCCTGTCGGTCCTGTAACACCTATTCCAGTTGCTCCCGTTGCTCCAGTTGCACCCGCTGCTCCCCTCGTTCCGGTTGTCCACGTAGAACCTGTTGGCCCAATCGGTCCTCCAGATGGTCCTGTCGCACCTGTTGGTCCTGGAATGTTTTGCGTAGTCAACACATTATCCAGCTTGCTTGTCAGGAGAATTTCCTTTTGCTTTAATGTTCGAATGGTATCCTGTACACTTGCATTTACGTTCAAAAGATCGCTGATGGTTGCGGGCGGTCCCGAAATCCCAGGCAGCGTGCCGAGACCAAATTGAAGCTTCTCCCCTTTTGCGTTAATAATGTGACTGAGTCACAATTCCTCCATTGCAATAGAAGACAGTAATAAGGTAATAGCGTCTTCACGTGTCACAGTGATGGACGACGTAATGCTCGGGATATTTGCCTGTGACACTTCTAGTTCCTTTCTGGGTAGAATTCTTTGACTATCCTAGCTTCTAGGAAATATGCCCTTGACGAAATAGTATATAGTATGCAGTACCAGAATTAAAGGTATAGACAATCGCCTGCAGGTTATAAAAGTTACTTCCATGTGCAGGCTTGATTACACCAATACGAAAAAAGCCAACCGATCCCACCCGGTTGGCTTTCCTCTTTTCCCTAACACTCCACTATCTTACCGTCACCACAATCGGTGTCTTCTTCCCACCATACTGCACATAAATCGTCGCTTTACCCGACCCTGTAGCCTTGATGATGCCATCTTTCACATCGGCTACCAACAGGCGAGAAGTGGTCCAGAGAGCCGGCTTGGATACATCTTGCTCAGAGCCATCTGCATACGTCGCGATGGCTTTCACTTGCTTCGTTTCACCTTTGTTCATCACGAGCTGAACGACATCTGTCTTCAAGTATTTCAACGTATCAACATCGACTGGGATGGACACGCTCTTGTCGTTGTACCTTGCTGTAACCGTAGCTTTTCCGAAGGCACGTCCTGATACGAGGCCTTTGGTTACGTCAGCTACCTTGTAGTTGCTCGTCTTCCAGTCAGCCAGATTGGTCACATCCATGGTGCGGCCATCGGAGAAGGTAGCTGTCAAGGTTACTTGTACGTTGCTGTTTGACTTCGTAGATACAAAGCGCTTGTCTGCTTCGAGCTTGCTCACGATTCCGACTTCTACCGGGATGCTGATCGATTTACCGCCGTATTTCGCGGTAATCGTCGCACGTCCGTTTGAGAGACCTGTTACACGGCCGTTTACCACATCAGCTACTTTCAGCGAGGACGAGGACCATTCTGCATCGTTGGTCACATTGTCCGAATTGCCAGCGGAGTTTGTTGCGCTCAGCTTGATGTCTTTTGATTCATTGACGTTCAAGATCAGCATGCGAGGATCAACAGAGAGATTCGTCGCTTGGTCTACTTCTACTGCAATGGAAACCGACTTGCCATCAAAGGTACCTGTGACGGTCGTTTTCCCTGCTCCTGTCGCCGTGATCTTTCCGTTCATTACTTCTGCAACAGCAGCAGAAGCTGTGCTCCATGTCGCTGTATCTGTTACATCCTTAGTCGTTCCATCTGCGTACGCTGCTGTCAGCTTGACGGTTTCGGACTTGCCATTGCCAAGCACGATCTTTTTCTTGTCTACCGTCAATGTCTGCATGACGCCAACCGATACGGAAATGTTCACTGTGCGTGTTCCGTATGTTGCTGTTACGGTCGCTGCACCTGTGGACACACCTGTGATCAAGCCTTGACGCACGCTTGCTACATTAGGTGCACTCGATGACCATACGACTTTTTGTGTGACATCTTCGGCAGAGCTTCCATCTGGATACGAAGCCTTTACCGTCACTTGCTTCGCGCCACCCACTGGGATTGCTACTGTCGTGATATCTGCGGTCAAGTTTTGCGGTACATCTACATCGACAACGAGTGTCGCTGTTTTTCCGCCGTATTTTGCCGTTACATTTGCTGTTCCAGCCTTGTAGGCGGATACGGTCTTGCCATTTGCAAATACGACATCTGCATTATCCGAAGACCACTCTACTTTTGAAGTGACATCTTCACTTGTACCATTCGCGAAGGACGCGTTTACAACCACATCTTTCGTTGTCCCGCTTTTCATCGTCAAGAAAGCAGGATTGATATACAAGGAACGGGGTACTTCTACATCTACGCGTACCTGAACGGATTTGTTTCCGTATTTCGCAGTAATCACCGCTTCACCGGACTTCACCGCATGGATTTTTCCGTTGCTGTAGTAAGCAACATCCTCGCGATCTGAGGACCATTCGGCTTTATCGTTCACTACTGTGGAACCGCCATTATTGGCATAAGTTGCTTTCAGCTCGATGTCTTCTTCCTTGCCTACATTCATGAAAATGTTTTGCTTGTTGAGTTCCAGCTTTTGCGTTGTATCCACATCGACTTTGATCGTCGCTGTTTTTGTTCCATACTTCGCCGTAATGGTTGCTGTGCCTGCGCCATAAGCCTTGATCGTACCTTTTAGCGCATCGGCTACTGCGGTATTGTCTGAAGACCATTCAGCCTTGTCGGAGACGTCTTCCGTTACACTTCCATCCGGGAAAATGGCTTTGAGCTTGATTTTTTCTTCGCCGTTCAGCAAGAGTGAAACCTGGTTTTTGCTAGGCTCCAGTCTGTGTGCAATCTCTACATTGACAGAGATAGTCGTCGTCTGGCTGCCGAATTTTGCTGTCACTGTACCAGATCCTGAATTCAGACCTTTGATTGCTCCATTTACTACAGTCGCAATCGCAGGATTATCGATGGACCAGTCTGCTTTAGTCGTTACGTCTTCTGTTGTACCATCGCTGTATACTGCTGTCAGCTTTACATTTTCCGTGCTGCCAATTCTCACGTTCAACGTTTGTTCTTCTGTTGTCAGTGCCTTTACCTTTTTGGTTACAGTCACACCCACTACGACAGGCTTACCCATGTAAGTAGCTGTAATAGTAGATTTCCCTACCGATTTGGCTGTAATCTGTCCGGCATAAACAGTAGCGATATTCGCGTCCTGTGTCGTCCATTCTGTCTTGACGGTGACGTCTTCCGTTTTTCCGCTCACATAAATAGCGGTAGCCGTCAGGTTAGTAGAATCTCCATTTTCCAGTGTTACCTCGTTCTTGGACAGAACGAGTCGGCTGATTTCATCGGCAGCCAATCCTACCCCTGCGTTTCCAGTCCCCACTAATAGAAAGACGGCCAGAAACAAGAGCATCGTTTTTTTCCAGAACATTGCTAGCCTCCCTCGCAAGTATGAAATTTGCTGTTCTTCGAAACCATTCCACCATTACTATATCGGCAAAGAGCAAGAAACAATTTACTAGTTTTTCGTGTCAGGCATATGTCAAACTTTGTAACTAGACCTCATTTCAAACGTCTAAATAAAGAGAGACTACGAGGGAGATATCGAAAAATGAAAAATCGAACGATAAACGCACAGCGTCCTTGCTGGCGCAGGATATGGATCGTGTTGGGGATTGTCACGCTGCTCGGTCTACTATGGTCGGGCTACAACTGGTACCGTATCGAACAAATGATTAAGAAAGCCAACGCCAGACACGCAACCGTCGGCATTGTCCTTGGTGCAGCCGTCTGGGGTGAGGGACCTAGTCCTGGTCTGCGCGAACGTCTTGAGCAGGCGGCGACCCTATATGAAGAGGGTTATGTATCGAAGCTGCTGGTCACAGGCGGCCTTGGTGAAGGCAAAACGATCACGGAAGCTGCGGTAAGCAAAAATTACTTGGTGGCCAAGGGAATTCCCGAAGAAGACATTTTGCTGGAAAGCAAGTCTACCAGCACATACGAAAACCTGCTGTACGGCCAGCAGGTCTTGGAGGAACATCATATTCAAGACGCCCTGATCATCAGCCACGACTACCACTTGGCCCGTGCCATGATCATGGCTGATTCACTGGGAATTGTCGCCTGGCCTGTGGGGACGACGTCACACGTCCTGTTTGGACCGTATCATAAGGCGCGAGAAGTACTCGCCCTCACGCATTGGGAGCTCTCTCGCATCTGGACACACGTGCTAGGAACGGTGGTTCTCGCGTAAAATTTCATACACATCGACAAAATGGCGGATTCGCTCCATGATGCGAGCCGCTTTTGTTTGTTCGATCCGATTTCCGTTGGAGATAGACAAATGCTCTTGCAGTTCAGTAAGCGAGTAGTTGGAAGTAAACAGCGTAGGCAAATGGTTGTTTGCCCGCTGATTCAGTATAACCCCCAAAATCTCGTCCCGAACCCATGGCGTCAGGTTCTCCGCGCCGATATCATCGAGGATTAGGACCGGTACTTCTTTTAACAGCTCCAGCTTGCCCGCATACGATTGATCCGAGATAGAGTCCTTCATCTCCCGGATAAAGTCAGGCACATACACCAGCAAGGAAGCGACATTGCGCTCTGAGAGCTCGCGACCGATTGCTCCCATGATGTAGCTTTTCCCAACACCAAACGGACCGTGCAAATAAAGTCCTTTTACCCGCTCGCCTGTTCCGACTTTTTCACAGAACTGAATCGCGGCATCTACGGTTGCCAAATTCCCGGAGTCAATGACCAAGCCCTCAAAGCTCGCGTTCAAGGTCTCTTCGGAAACGTAGTAGCTGCGCATCAGTCGACGGCGGCGAATCTCTTCCTCATACGACAGTTGCTTGGAGCAGGGCGTCATCGAGCTGATAATATGCTGATGAGCCAGCTCCAAATGAGTGCTATGCCCCTTGACCAGATTCGGGCATTCGCCAAGACCCGGACAACGTTCACACCAATACTGCTCCTTGACTGCCGTATAGATGTTGGAGAGCGAGCGAAGGTAATCGTCTCTGGTCAATGCGGGATGCTCTTGTTGAAATGCTTTTAAATACGCTGACGAACGGAACATTTTATCTAACTGCTGATCCGGTGTCAGCAGCTGACGCGGTGTTCGTTTCGCGAGCTCTTGCATAAACTCACTGATAGATTCCACGTTCCCTCACACTCCTTATTTCCGTTTTCGCAAGGTTTCCAGTCTTTTCTGCAAGTCTGGAAAATCCTGAATGGACTGTTTCTTTTCTGCGTCCGATGCGGTTTTCTCCTGAGATAGCTGCCACTCGACAGATGCCGGCAGCTTGTCTTGCAAGATAGCTCTACCGTTGCGTCTGACAGGAGCCGTTTCCTTCTTGCCCGCTTTTGCCTTCTCGGCTGTTTGTGCCCGTTGATCCGCACGTTCGAGGATCTGCTTGACTGCCTCGTCAACTGTTGCGATCCGTTTGGCTTTCCAACTGTCGCGGATCGTTTCCATGTATGCTTTTGGCAGCTCCATTTGCATGCTGGCTAGCGTATGAAGCAACAGCGCATTGACGACTTCTGGCTGCATCCCATCCGCAAATACAAGCGTCTCAGCCCGCTCCAAAAACACCTTGCTGATTCTGCCACCGACGACCTTTTCCAACAGGGTCACCGGAGATAACTGGCGGCAAGCACGGATAAAGGCTTCGCTCCCAGGCTCAGGCAAGCGACCGGGTCCCCATCCATCCTCTGCCGTGTCAGTTGCAGGCGCAGTCCGGTATAGCTTGTCTTCTGTGTAGCGTTGAACCAAACGCTTGCGCAAAACTTCTCCGTCCAAACTCCGATCCGATTTGTACAGCGTCCAATCACGCAGCTCCTGCCCCATCCCCCAGCTGTCTAGCTGATAGAAGTGGCACAGCGAGAACAACAGCTCCATGCTTTTGCCTTCCAATACTTTGACCGAGTCGGCATTATCCGGCAAGTACAGGCGCAAGGACGACACACTCAGCGAATGGTTGACTTGTGCCTCGTAGCCAGATTTCATCGGCGCTTGCGGGAAGTTGGTGTCCATCTCGGTTAAAAACTGATCCCGCTCCGAACCTTTTTTCACTTCCAGCTCCGATGGTTTCAATGACTGGAACACATCATGGAAGTCTTTCGTGACGTTTTCCACAATAGAGTATTCTTGATCCAACTGACTGCCAAGCGTATCTGCATAATGCTGGCGCAGTTGCGAATAGCGAACGTTTTCGATTTTATTTAACAACATCAGCGACAGGACATAATCTGCAAAAAACTCAGCCGGACTAAGCGGCGGTTTGATCAAATACTCGTAATAATAGTCACGCTGCTGATTTTCCCTGCGGCGTACCTCGACTAGCCCGATTGCCTCCAGACGTTCACGCGCATCCAATAGCCGATCCAGAGAAAGCGAAGTCGTCAGCATCAAACTGCGATGGGTCCCCTCCGAGGAGGCGCCGCTCACCTCCTGCACGCCATGGACGAGCAGTTGATAGAGAGCGTACGATTCGACACCGATGATCGGCAAGTATAGCTGCGTAACAAAGCCCATTTCGGCAAAGCCAATCGGTCTTGCCATCCGCACCAGATAACGATCCTTCGGCAACAACTCGTTCCAAACTAAACGACGCATCAGATCTTTCCTTCCTGACAAAATTCGATTCTTTTATTATAGCATGACTACCCATTCATTCACGGAAAAATGAGTTGGAAAACCAAAGAAGCCCTGGCGGATCGGCCGCAAGAGCGAGAGAGAAGTTGCCAGTCTGGCAGAAAAAGCTTATCTATTCTTTTGGAAACGAGCTGTTTCGCGCTTGAGCCAATAGCTCCTCCAGCTCTTTCATAAATACATTGATATCTTTGAATTGGCGGTATACGGAGGCGAAACGCACATAGGCAACCTCATCGACATGGTATAAACGCTCCATGACCTTCTCCCCAACGTCATTGCTCGGGATCTCTGCCTGTCCACAGCTGCGCAATTCTTTTTCAATATCGTTCACTACATTTTCAAGCACTTCCAACGGTACCGGACGCTTTTCGCAAGCGCGCACCAACCCGCGCAATATCTTGTCTCGACTGAATTCCTCGCGTGTTCCGTCCTTTTTCACAATTAACAAAGGTGTTTCTTCTACCATTTCAAAGGTAGTAAACCGGCGTTCGCAGGCTTCGCACTCGCGGCGACGACGAATGGATTTATTATGATTGAAAGGACGTGAATCCAGGACTCTAGTCCCATTATATTCGCAAAATGGACAACGCATATCAGAATCAACTCCAATACTGACAATACTTGTCTACAGTGTCCCTCATATTCCTGTCAGAAGTCAAGTCAATCCTTGTACCTATTTAAAGCATAAGTCGAATGGAGTACAATTATGGTACTGTTGGAGGGATAGTCATGCGTTTAGTATCTTTAAAACACCTACAGCCTGGAATGAAATTGGGACGTACAGTCTTCACTGAAGATGGAAAGGTGCTGCTTGGAACCGGTATGCAATTAACGGAACGACTCATTTCCGGATTAGAGCGAGCTGGTGTTGATTCGGTGTATATCGATGATCCCCGTACCAATGACATCGTTGTGGAAGAAGTGATTCGCCCACAAACCAGACAAATAGCTGTGGAAGCCATCGAGAAGACGATCAAACAAATTACAAACTCAAACAAGCTGGCCCGGAAAATTTCCTTAAAAGAAATGGGCCTTCATTTTCAGCGTGCCTTTAGCTCAATTTTGGACGACCTGATGCAAAACAAGCAAATGGTTGGACATTTGACGACGATCTCTTCTCATTCACCATCCTTATACCATCACTCCGTGAATGTGGCCGTGCTGGCGACTGCTGTAGGCATGTCTCTGGGCTACAATCGAACACAGCTCATAAACCTGGGGATAGGAGCCATGCTGCACGATATCGGCAAAGTAAGCCTGCCTGAAGAGCTGTTGCAAAAAACAGAGCGTTGGACAGACGAAGAGAAGGAAATCGCCAAACAACACACGATGCTGGGCTTTAATTTGTTGCGAAAGCAGCATGACATCTCGCTTTTGTCAGCCCACGTCTGCTTGCAGCACCATGAACGGCTAAATGGAAGTGGCTATCCACAGGGATTATCCGGCAAGCAAATTCACGAATTCGCGCAAATCGTTGGTCTCTGTGATATTTATGACTCTTTGACTTCCCCACGTCCATGGCGCAAACGGTACATGCCACAGGATGCTGTGGAATACCTGTTTGGATCTGGCGGTACGCTGTTCGAGCACCATCTCGTAAATGCCTTTATCAAGCACATTGCTATCTTCCCGATTGGTAGCAGCGTCGTTTTGAATACCGGAGAAGTCGGGGTAGTGAGTCGGGTTGATCCGGATTATTCACATCGCCCTACTGTACGTGTGATAAAAGACGGTCGCGGAAACGACGTCCCTAGCCCTTATGACCTTGATCTCAAGGCGAACATCCGACTGTTTATTGTCGGCTTTGAAGATGATGATCTGTTTAACGTGAACTCATTAGAAGAATCTCCTACCTCATCGTAAATACGAACAACGAAAAACCCCTTTGCTCGAAAATCGGCAAAGGGGTTTTGTTTATGCTATTTATTTTACACCAACAGCTGCAGCTTCTTTTGTTGCAGCTTGATTATGCTGCTCGGATACGTGGCGAACCAGGTCTACGACACGGCAGGAGTAGCCCCACTCGTTATCGTACCAAGCAATCACTTTTACCTGATTGTCTCCCATTACCATCGTAGACAGACCGTCGATGATCGAGGAGTGATCGTTGCCATTGAAATCGCTGGATACGAGTGGCTCGTCGCAGAACTCGAGGTAGCCTTTCATGCTGCCTTCGCTTGCTTCACGCAGGACGCGGTTTACTTCGTCCAATGTAACTGGCTTCTTCGTATTGACCACCAAGTCTACTACAGAAACGTTTGGAGTCGGTACGCGCAAGGAAAAACCGTTCAGCTTGCCATTCAATTCTGGTAGAACAATTCCTACTGCACGGGCAGCTCCTGTCGTCGTTGGAATGATGGACTCGCTAGCTGCACGGGCACGACGCAGGTCTTTATGCGGATTGTCGAGATTCACCTGATCGTTTGTAAACGAGTGAATGGTAGTCATGAGACCTTGTTCGATACCGAATGCATCGTTGAGCACTTTTGCCACAGGTGCGAGACAGTTGGTTGTGCAGGAAGCATTGGAGATAATGTGGTGATTGGCATGGTCGTAGGTGCCTTCGTTTACACCCATCACGATCGTCACGTCTTCTTCTTTCGCTGGTGCTGTAATCACAACTTTTTTCGCACCGCTTTGCAGGTGCTTGCCAGCGCCTTCACGATTGTTGAACTTGCCTGTAGCTTCAACAACGATCTCTACTCCGAGGTCACCCCAAGGCAGCTTCAGCGGATCACGGTCAGACAGTACAACTGTTGCTTTTCCATCTACGATAATCTTGTTGTCTTGGACTTCCACTTTATTTTGCAGGCGTCCGTGGATCGTATCATATTTCAACAAATGTGCAAGCGTCTCCGCTGGATAGCTAGCGTTGATTGCAACGATTTCAATGTTGGGGTCCTGGATAGCGCGGCGGAATACCATGCGGCCAATACGTCCGAAACCATTAATACCGATTTTAATTGTCATATATAGAAACCCCTTTCGAATTGAGTTACGCTTATCTGATACTTTTATTATAATAAGTATGACACAATTATCAATGTGTTTTACTGAAAAATAAATATTTGGACGATTTACCCTACCCAAAAAAAGAGAAAAAGCCGCTCTCTAACCCGTAAGAGAAGCGGCTTTTCATGATTTTTAACGTAATTGAAAGTCGTATATATTTTTGTATCGATCATGGTAATAGAGCACTCGTTGAACATATTGACGAGTCTCCCCATATGGAATGTCCTCAATCGTCTCTCGAGTTCCGTTCCATTGCTCACTCGCGAGCCATCCGTTTACTTTTCCCGGACCGGCGTTGTAGGCGGCAATGACTTTGACGATATCGCCATCATAGCGTGACAGCAAAAATTCGAGATACCATGTCCCAATCTCGATGTTCATGACAGGGTCGTACAAGTATTGATTGTCCTTTGGACGAAAGTCTGCCTCCCTAACGATCCATTGCGCTGTTTCCGGCATGATTTGCATGAGCCCGATCGCACCTTTTTTCGAAACGCGATCTGTCGCAAACCCACTCTCGGAACGAATGACGGCCAGTACCAAATGAGGGTCCACCTTATATTTCAGTGCAGCCGTCACAATCTGTTGCTCATATTTGATCGGGTACATCCATTTCCACACCAATGGCGTGTTTAGCAGCAAAAATACACTCGCCAAAACGAGCACGATCAATGCTGCACGTTTGCCAAAACTCATGATTGACGCTCCGATCGAATCGCGGCCAATACCGCCTCCACTTGACGCTCGGTTTCTTCACGCGAACCAGAATTATCGATCAAAAAGTCTGCGCCCTGCTTCTTCTGATCAATGGGAAACTGCGCCCGCAGTCTTTTTCGTGCTTGTTCTTCTTCCAATTCGTCGCGCTCCAGCATTCTCGCCAATTGCATCTCGTAGGGCGCATAGACGACCACGATTTTTTCTACCATATGTGTAAGCTTGCTCTCATACAGTAGAGGAATGTCCATAAAGACGATCTCGGCTCCATTCGCTTCCGCTGATTCGGCCTCTTCCCGCATGACCCGGCGTACTTCGGGATGGACAATGGCGTTCAGCTTTTGACGCTCGGACTCGTCCGAAAACACGATCTCACCTAGTTTTTTCCGATCAATTTGACCATCTTCCAATAGGATTTCTCGTCCAAAATGGCGCACGATCGCTTCATAGGCTAATTTACCTGGTTCTACGACCTCTCTGGCGATTTGGTCAGCGTCAATGACAGGAATCCCACGCTCACGAAGCATACCTGTCACCGTGCTTTTCCCAGTGGCAATTCCGCCTGTTAACCCTAGTATCATGCCCATCCTCCTCCCTTGGTCGAACTGTTATAGCTTTTGACAATCAGGGCAAATATGCGTCCCTCTGCCGCCGACTACAAACCGAATGATTTCGGCCCCGCACCTTGTACAAGCCTCATCTTTTCGTCCATAAACTAATAGAGATTGCTGGAACATTCCCATCTCGCCCTGTCCGTTCACATATGACTTGATGGAGCTACCACCTTGTTCTACCGCTTCTTGCAAAGTGGAGACGATGCTTTCGTGCAGTCGGTTAACATCTTTATCTGTCAGCTTTCCTGCTGGTTTCTCCGGATGAATGCCTGCTTTAAAGAGTGACTCGTCCACATAAATATTCCCCAGCCCTACAATACATTCCTGGTTTAGGAGAAGCGGCTTAATTTTTGTTGACCGTCCTTTTAACAATTTCCCCAAAACTTCAGGAGTAAAACTTTTATCTAGCGGTTCTACCCCCAGTTTTGCCAAAGGTCCGACGGTTGTTTCCTTCCCCTTAGGGAAAAGATCCATCGTCCCGAACTGGCGAACATCCCGATAACGCAGCTCCGTTCCGTCCGTAAAATGGAAGACGACATGGGTATGCTTCTCAACGGGATCATCTGCCTGATACACGCCATAGCGCCCTTCCATTCGCAAATGGGACACGAGCACGTCCTCATTTAAGAAAAACTGAATGAATTTTGCCCGCCGTTGGATATCCTGGATGGTTTGTCCCACCAAGAGAGATTTGAAAGCTTCCACGTCATCTGGCTGACGCACAATACGCGCCAAATGAACACTTACTCTCTCAATCGTTTTTCCCATAACCAAGCCACGCAGAGTCCGTACGACGGTTTCTACCTCCGGCAATTCTGGCATATGCCCTCCTCCTCTCGCTGTCTATTCATCTTTATGTTCTAGGCATGCCTACTTCGCATCGTACCAGGTACGTCCATCACTGACGTCCACCTTGAGCGGGACGTTGAGGGACAACGCACTCTCCATCACTTCTGGCACCAGCTTGCGCATGACCTCCAGCTCATTTTCTGGCACTTCAAATACAAGCTCATCGTGCACCTGCAAAAGCATGCGGCTCGCGAGACCTTTCTCTTCGATTGCCTCCTGCATGCGAATCATCGCCAGCTTGATCACATCGGCAGCAGTACCCTGGATCGGCGTGTTCATCGCAGTACGCTCGGCAAACGAACGCAGGTTAAAGTTGCTGCTGCGAATATCAGGCAGGTAGCGGCGGCGATTCAACAAGGTCGTCACATAGCCATCCGCTTTCGCCTGTTGAACAATCTCGTCCATCCAGCGCTTCACACCGGAGAAGACATCAAAGTAGCGCTCAATGAAGTCCCCGGCTTCTTTACGGGTAATATTGAGATTTTGCGACAGACCGTAGTCGCTGATGCCGTATACGATCCCGAAGTTGACCGCTTTGGCCTGACGGCGCATCAGCGAGGTTACTTCTTCCTCACTCACACCAAATACGTCCATGGCGGTGCGGGTATGAATATCCATTCCTTTTTGGAAGGCGTCAATCAAGTTTTCGTCTTGCGAAATATGGGCCAAAATCCGCAGCTCAATCTGGGAATAGTCGGCCGCCAGCATGTACCAGCCGTCCTCTGACGGGATAAACGCCTCGCGAATCTTGCGTCCTTCCTCCATACGGATCGGGATATTTTGCAGATTCGGGTCCGTACTGGACAGGCGCCCTGTCGCCGTGGTCGCTTGGTTGTAAAGCGTATGCACCTTGCTCGTCTTCGTATGGATTTCCTTGGTCAAGCCCTCAATATACGTCGAACGGAGCTTGCCGAGCTGACGGAAGGTCAGGATCGCATCGATGATCGGGTGATAAGGGGCGAGCTTCTCCAATACATCCGCACTGGTAGAAGGGCCTGTTTTGGTCTTTTTCAATACAGGCAGAGACAAGCGGTCAAACAAAATTTCGCCCAATTGCTTCGGCGAGTTGATGTTGAATGCCCCACCCGCCAACTCGTAAATCTGATCTGTCAGACCCGCGAGCTTTTTATCCAAGTCTTCCCCCATTTGCACGAGGCGCTCACTGTTTACCTTCACGCCTTGCTTTTCCATGAGAGCCAATACCATACTCAGCGGAGCTTCCAATTCGCCGAGCAGCTTTTCCATTTCGTTTTCCGCCAGTTGCTCGCGCAATACAGGCACGCTCTGCCAGATGGCTGCCGCTTTATGCGCCACATGCTCGCTCAGCACGTCCATTTCAGGAACAAGACGCTTGGCCCCCTTGCCGTACACCTCTTCATCTGACAATACCCGTGTCTGTGCGTATTGAGCCGCAATGCTATCCAACGTCGGGTTGCTTTCAGCCGCATTCAGCAGGTAAGAGGCGAGGTACACGTCAAAGCTGATGCCTTTTATCGCGAAATCATGCCAAGCGAGTCCAACCGTGTCCCGCTTGCCGTCAAATACCCACTTCTCCTTCGCCGGATCAGCCAACCACTCACAGAGCACCTTCCATTCCTTGGCTACGTCCCAAGGAACGAACATCACCGTATCTTCCGCAGCCAGTCCAATCCCGAGGAAAGGCGCATGATGATAGTTTTCCCCGTCCATTTCAATGTAAAGAGCCATTGGCGAAGTCAGTTTGGACTCGTACGCCGCTTTGTTTTCCTCTAAAATCACTTCAAACGAAAATGGCTTGGCGTCTGGATGTCCGCTTCCGTCGGCTGGTTGTGCTACTTTGATCTTGGACAAGAGCGATTTGAACTCCATCTTTTTAAAGAACTCGCTGACAGGTACCCCATCATAGCCTTCAAAGCCAGTCTCTTGCACATCCAGCTCCACAGGCGCTTCCCGCAAAATGGTTGCCAAAGCTTTACTCATGTTCGCCTTATCTACATTCTCACGCAGGTTCTCTTGCAGCTTTTTGCCAGAGACTTTATCGATGTTTTCCAGAACTTGCTCGACAGAGCCGTATTCGTGCAGCAGCTTCAGAGCTGTTTTTTCCCCGACACCAGGGACACCTGGAATGTTGTCGGACGAATCGCCCATCAAGCCTTTCAAATCAATTATTTGCAGCGGCTTAAGGCCGTACTTTTCATGAATTTCTTGCGGAGTGTACAGCTCGATTTCGCTGACTCCCTTGCGCGTCAAAGCGACGGATACATGCTCGGACACGAGTTGCAGCATATCTTTGTCTCCGGTGATGACCGTCGTTTTCCAGGCTTGCTCATCTGCCTGCTTCGTCAACGTACCGATAATGTCATCCGCCTCGTAGCCTTCCAGCTCGAAGCGTTTGATTGAGAAGGCATCCAACAGCTCCCGAATCAGTGGAAACTGTTCAGACAGCTCCGGCGGAGTTTTGCTGCGTCCCCCTTTGTACTCTGCATACTCGCTATGGCGAAACACGACTTTTCCCGCGTCAAAAGCAACCATGATATGCGTCGGCTTCATTTCCTCCAACACTTTTAACAGCATAGTCGTAAAGCCCAGCACTGCGTTCGTATGCAGTCCTGCCGATGTGGACAATAAAGGGAGCGCATAAAACGCCCGGTTCGCAACACTGTTTCCATCAATCAACACAAAATGACTCAAGGAATTCGACCCCTCTCGTTACAAAACTACTATCTTTAATCGTAACATAGGGCAAACATCAAAGCCAAGCCGCAGATATGGCGGGTAAAGCACAAGATGATTGAACAGACTATGAAAAAAATGAACAAGGAAGGTGATCTTATGTATGGGAGGAAATTGATTCCGATCTTGCTCACGCTTTTTCTTTCCCTTGGGGCAATTCCAGTGACAGCTACCCCCAATCCAGCCCCCGCACCCGCTGTCAAAAAGCTGATGGCATTTGTGATTGATGATTTCGGGAACAACATGCAAGGGACGGAGGAAATATTATCGATGCCAGTCCCTCTTACTGTTGCCGTCATGCCGTTTCTGCCCAGCACGAAACAGGATGCCGAGCTCGCCCATCAAAAAGGACACGATGTACTCGTTCACATGCCAATGGAGCCCATGAAAGGAAAGCGCTCCTGGCTCGGTCCTGGAGCCATTACGGCTGATCTGTCCGATGATGAGATTCGCAGTCGTGTGGAGAAAGCGATTGACAATGTGCCACATGCGATTGGCATGAACAACCATATGGGCTCAAAAATAACGGCTGACGAGCGAATCATGCGCATCATCATGAAGGTCGTCAAAGAACGCGGTCTTATCTACCTGGATAGCAAGACTACCGATAAAAGCGTGGCGGGGAAAGTCGCAGCTGAAATGGGCGTCCCCCATGCCGTGAATCAAATTTTTCTGGATGATGTATACTCTGTCCCGCATATTACAAAGCAAATGGAGCTCGTCTGCAAAAAAATCCACAACCATCCCATATGTATCGCAATTGGTCATGTAGGACCTCCTGGCAAGAAAACAGCCTCCCTTCTGCGCCAGTACATCCCGCGAATTCAGAAGGAGGCCGAATTTGTAACCATTTCAAAGCTTATCCAGCAAACTGCTCATTAATTTTCTCCACCAGCTCTCCTGCACACTAGCCTCCGTTTTCAGATTTCCCGACAGCTTTACATATTCGCTCACGGCCTCTGTAATGGCCTGAGCGATTTTTTCTTGTGCTTTGGGATTCGTTAACATTTCGCGATCCTGCGCGTTGCTGATAAACCCCATCTCCACAATGACAGACGGACAGTAGTTATGACGGAGCATGTAGTACGTCTTGCCCTTGACTGGCTTTTCGTTGGACCCTGTGAGCTTGTTCAGCGAGTTTTGCAGCAGTCCTGCCAACAGGTAGCTTTCTTCTGTGTTTTGATGCAAAATAATCGCTCCCCTGCGCTTGGGACTGGGTGACCAGTTTACATGCAAGCTGAGCATCATCTGAGGACCAATTTCTTTTGCCAAGTTCTTGCGCTGAGCCAGGTCACGAATATGGCGGGATCGGTTGTCCAACCAACGATTGTCATCACTCAGGGCAACATCCTTGTGGCGGTTCAAAGCCACGGTGTAACCCGCAGCTGTGAGTTGTTGGTAGAGTCGTTTGGCAATTTGCAGATTGATGTCCTTTTCGTACAAATCCCCAAAAGAAGTTCCCGAATCTACACCTCCATGTCCAACATCAATCAAAATATGAAAGGGGGTGAGCGGCAATGCCTCGCTTCGCGTCGGGATACAGATGAGGATAAGCATGAAAGCAGTTATACGGAAAATAGCCTGTAAGTTTCTCATGCCAGTAGGATAACCGGATTGAAAAGAAACCTTTCAAGCGGCAAGGTACACATAACATTGTGAATTTTTTAATCCAACTGTACAATTACAATAATGAACCATGACCTTACCCGCATAAGAAGGTGTACTGATGAATCAATCTTTGGAAAAACCGTTATTCCCCCCGTATTTGGCTCTCTTAATCGGGGTGATCGCCATTTCCTCTTCTGCGATCTTTGTAAAGCTGTCGGATGCACCTGCTCCAATTATCGCTACGTATCGCCTGGTTTTTTCCGTTCTCTTAACGCTTCCTTTTTTATTCTGGAATCGTGGTGCCATCGCAGAGATTGGAAAAATGTCCAAAAAAGCGTGGCTACTCTGTATTTTATCTGGCGCCTTTTTGGCAAGCCACTTTCTGTTGTGGTTTGAATCGCTGAATTACACATCTGTAGCCAGTTCTACAGTGCTCGTTACGTTGCAGCCATTATTTGCCTTCATCGGCGGTTATCTCTTTTTTGGTGAAAAGGTTCGATTTCTAGCTCTATCCGGCGGCTTGCTGGCGATTGCAGGAAGCTTTGTGATTGGCTGGGGGGATTTTCAAGTAGGTGGTATGGCTCTGTGGGGTGATTTCCTCGCATTGATGGGAGCTGTCACTGTGACGGGTTACTGGCTGGTCGGGCAGTACGTTCGCCAGCATATGTCCTCCTTTGCCTACACACTCGTTGTCTACACGGCCACCAGCGTGATTCTGGTCGCCTATGATCTGGCTCTCGGGTATTCGCTCATCGGTTACCCTGCGGCGGATTGGGGCTGGTTCTTCTGTCTCGCCCTGTTCCCTACCCTGCTTGGGCATTCTATTTTTAACTGGATTATTAAATGGCTCAATACGACGACGATCTCCATGGGGATTTTGGGAGAACCAATCGGGACTGCCATACTCGCTTACTTCATCTTGGGTGAAGTGGTAACGCCTCCGCAATGGATCGGCGGCTTGATCATTATCGCCGGCATTTATGTGTTCATTCGTTTTAACCAACCTGCTAAAGGAGTGTCCTCCAATGAACAAGCAACCGGAGAACCGAAAAAGCTTGCGTGAATTCGTCAAGGGACTGAGTATTTGGGCGAAGATTGGCTGGACAATTCTGCTGGGCTACATCGTCGGACGGATTTTGTACTGGTTATTTAAAATGATGTCCTAACAGGCAAAAGGGGCAATTCCTATGAAGTCTTCGATAAGACTTGCGGAATTGCCCCTTGCTATTAGGCTGTTGCCTTCTCGGTTGCTGGCACCTGTTGCTGTGTTTTTTTCGGCTTTTTATGCAGGAAGTACAGAAGTGGAATCGAGAGGACAATCGGGATAACGGAGACGAGGAAAGTATCCCCGATTCCTTGGACCAACGATTCTTTTGCCATCATTCCGTACAAAATCGTGCTGGCTCCCCCTGTCGCACTCGCCGTATCTACCCCTACTTGTGCATACATTCCTGAAATGCCACTGATAAACTGCGTCGCCATATCCGTATTCAAGTTGTCAGAGATGGAAGCCATGTGGAAATTTTGACGTGCCTGCATGATCACTGTCAAAATCGCAATGGCAAACGAGCTCATGACCTGACGCAATACGTTAGACAGCGGAGAGGCATCCCCCACACTTGTACGAGGAACGGCGTTCATCCCTACGGTGGACAGCGTCATCATGCACAATCCGATTCCGATCCCGCGAATGGTCAAGATCATATCAATCCACGAATGCATGCTGTCAGCAGATAGATTGTGCAGTTCATACGTCGTGACGCTCATGATAGTCAAGCCGACCAATCCAATCGGTCCGATCCCGTATTTATCCATCAGCTTTCCGCTGATTGGCATCATAATCGCCATAGCAATCGATTGCGGCATCAGCAGGATTCCTGACTCCATAGCCGTCAAACCCTGAATGTTTTGGAGGAAAATCGGCATCAGGAAGATACCGCCCATCATCCCCATCATGACGAAGCCGGAAGTCAAAATGCTGATGGTGAAGGTAGGGATCTTCAAAAGCCGCAAATCGAGCAGCGGACTTTCCTTCCCCAGCTCGACCCAGACGAACAGGATCAAGCTCATTACCGCAATGAAAAACAAACCGACGATGAAAAAGGAGGTCCAGCCCTCTGCTTGCCCTTTACTTAAAGCGAGCAACAGTGTCCCGAAACCGACAATGGCAAGAAATGCGCCCAAAAAATCGAACTTCAACTCTGGCTTTTTCGGCGTTTCCTTGAGCAGAACGATACTCATGATTACCGCAAAAATACCAAAGGGTACACCGACCAGAAAAAGAAATTGCCAGCTTAAAAATTCGATGAGGTACCCACCCAATGTCGGGCCTAGCGCAGGGGCTGTCATGGAAGCAATCCCGAATATCCCCAAAGCCATCCCGATCTTTTCACGCGGAACGATCATGTAAATCATCGACATCCCGATTGGCATGATCATCCCCCCGCTGACACCTTGCACGACCCGAAAAGCAATTAGCGAAGAGTCACTCCACGCCAAGGCACAAAGGATGGATGAAAAAGTAAATGCAGATAAGGAAAGTACAAATATTTTTTTCGCTCCGAATTTAGCGGACAACGAGCCGCTCATGGGAATCATGACGGCGTTTGCCAGCATATATCCGGTCAATACCCACTGCATGGTCTCGGTAGATGAACCAAAAATATTGACCATGGCAGGCAGGGCAACGTTAATCAAGCTATTGTTCAGAATCGCAACGAAGGTTCCTGAGAGGATTGCGAGAAGAGACAGCCACATGCCGCCGTTCCCGCTTTTCTCCTCTCGGTGCGCCACCGCTTCCGCCATGTGTCAACACCCCCGTTAGTTTGCGATCACCTTGCTGCCCTCGGACAGTTTGTCTGTCGGGTTCAGCACAATTTGATCATTGTCTTTGACGCCATTCGTGACAGTTGTCCAGTCGCCGCTAGCGTTCTCCACTGCGACTTCGACCTGGTGTACAACGTTGTTGTCTACGGTATAGACGTAATGCTTGCTGTCTTTTTCCAGCACGGCCGACGTCGGTAATTTTGTTCCTGGCGTTGCCTGGCCTTGGAGCATGACCTCTGCTACCATACCTGCGCGCAGCAAGCCGTCCTGATTATTTACCTTCACTTTGACTGGGAACGAACTGCTGTTGGTATCCGAAATTGGAGAGACAAACTCAACAGTACCTTTCAGCACTTTCCCACCCAGACTGCCTACCTTCACATCAACGGTAGAGCCGACCTTCACTTGGTTGATTTGGTTTTCCGGTACGCTTGCTTCTACTTTGACATCTGCCATATTCACCAGCACCATGAGAGGTGTCCCCGCTGCTGCCATTTCTCCCGGATCAACCGAGCGCTTGGCAACGATACCTGTGATTGGCGCACGAATAATGGTATTGTCATAGTTGCTTTTCGCCAGCTCGAGACTGGAGCCCAAACGGCTTACTTCTGCTTGCAAACCCGCTACCGTGTCGGCAGTTGGGCCTGCTTTTGCCAGATCGTATTGGGCTTGCGCCTGTTCAAGACCTGTGCGCGCCTTTTCCAATTCCAGCGAAGATTTCTCCAGTTCAGCCTGGGACAATGCGCCTGCATCAAACAGTGCTTTCATCCGATTGTAGTTGCTCTCAACCACCTTCAGGCTGGCTTCTGCCTGCGTGACAATACTTCCAAGCTGCGTCAGTTGCTCATTGCGTGCACCTGCTTTCGTATCTCTCAGCTTTGCTTGAGCGCCTGCAATGGCTGCCTGTGCCTGATTGATTTGCTGCTGATAATCGGCTGCCTCCAGCTTGACCAGAACATCGCCCTGCTTGACGACTGCACCTTCTTTAACATTCACGCTCGCTGCTTTTCCAGATACTTTAGAAACGACTTGGATCTCCTCAGATGCTGCCACCTTACCACTGGCGATAACGCCCGTAGAAGCAGAGGTCACCTTCCACGTCTTTACGACAGGGACGTTCTCGCTCGTTTGCGATGCAGAAGATGTCTCACTACAGCCCGACGCAATAAGCGAAACGGCCGCCATGACTGCAGCGATTGTTTTCCATTGTGCTGTCTTTTTCATTCTTGATTACATCTCCTTCACGTGCACTTTGATCTCGGCGTTCAATCCGGCAACGAGGTCCAGACCTGCTGTGTCATCTATAGCGATTTTGATCGGGATACGCTGGGTTACCTTGGTGAAGTTCCCACTCGTGTTGGCCGCTGGCATCAAGGAAAATGTAGAGTTCGTCGCCTTTCCGATCTCCATCAAATGACCGCCTAATTTCTTACCTGGGTAAGCGTCAACCGTAAAATCAACTTTTTGGCCGAGTTTCAAGCGTTCGATCTCTGTCTCTTCCAAATTGGCGGAGATGTACAATTTGCTTTCGTCAATTACGAGAGCTACCGATTGCCCTGTCGAAACAATCTCTCCCTCTTTTGCTTGCGTTTTAATCACGGTACCTGTAATGGGGGAACGCAACACGCTGTTTTCCAGCATTGTCGTTGCTACATTGGTTGTATCTTGCTGCCCTACGATTTGATCCGCTATAACGGTGTCGCCTTCTTTGACAGCGAGTCCGGTCAGTTTGCCTGTCATTTTCGGCATGACGCGATAAATGTCTCCCGCGATCCGGGCATCTTGTGTGGTCACATAATGTGCACTCTGATACCAATAGTAGTAACCGATTCCTCCACCACCTGCCACGAACAGGAGCAAAATGACATACAAAACCAGTTTTCGCTTCATGGTTTCTCCTCAACTTTCTCGTTCTTCTAGTTTCGCAATCAATGTTTCCATCGACTGAATAATGATGTCTAAATCCTCATCGGAAAATCCATGGAAAATACGTTTGTAAAAGTTCTCTGAGAAAAAATCAACCTTTGCGAACAACTCGGAAATCTTCGGTGTTTTACGAATCCAGACAACACGCCGGTCATTCTCATCACGTACACGTTCTACGAGTTGTTCTCGTTCCAAACGATCTATGATGCCAGAAACGGTACTGTAGGATAAGTCTACGGCTTTGCTTATCTGACCGATCGTTTTGGGATCAGGATGTATTTCTCGAATGACCATTAGCTGCGGGACAGTCACACCATATTGGGACAGTTCTTTTGTGGCCATCGTGCCAAATGTCTTGTTCAACCGTTTTAACAAGTCCCGAATATGCAGTGATTTATTCATAGTGCACTCCTTTCTTAAGTAATATTTCGTGTACGAAATTTATCACATGAAAACTATACGATGTTTTTTTATCCGTGGCAACTATTTCTTTAGGTTAAACTTTAACTAGGCAACCTTTTAAAAGCATGCGTTGGTCGGGCTGTAGTGGTGGGGAGGAAACAGGAGAAAACGCTCAGATTCTAGGTCCACCCGCTGAGGGATTGACTGTCCGGCTCCATGAAAAAAAGTGAAACCCGCGTCCAAAGTGGTCCATTCAGGGGGTGTCTCAGAGGTGGACGCTAAAAGCTTGTTTCTCTTTTTTTCATTGCGCCTCGGGCGGTGTTCCTAAGATCTTCGCTTTTTTCTCCTGTTTCCTCTACGAGCTTTCCGTGTTAAACGGGTTTTAAAAGCCTTAAAAGAATGACGATTGTAATCAGTTACGACAGAGAAGAATATTTCCAGACGTAGCGACTTGTGGAGTCCTACCGAGCGGAGAAGGGATTCGCGGGCAAAAGAAACGCAACGTGCCCAAGCTACGAAGCGGCTACCACTTTTGCGTTTCCCCGCGAATCCCTTCGGAGCGGACAGTCTCTACCCTCAGTGGGACGGAGCCTGGAGCCTAGTCTGGAAATATTCTTCTCCCCACCGCAGCCTCGTACCCAAGACACAAAAAAACCGACACATCTCTAAGGAATTGTCGGTCAATTTTCATTCAAAATAGATGGAGAATCAGGAGCTTCTTCAGGCATCGAGCGGCGTACGCTTGGAACATGTCGTGGCTCATGCTCCATTTCTGGAAAAGAGTGAACCGTCACGTACATGCTTCCGTTGTTCGCAATCGCACGAATCAAAACCGGATAGGCGTATTTGTTTTGAAACACAAAATCGGGGCCGTACCAGCTCACGGTTGCATCTCGCCCTGGAGGTACGTACGCTACGTTTCGACTGTGAGAATAACGCTGCATAATGTGCAAGCCTGCCTGGTCTACCGCATTGAACAGCGTAGACGATACTTGGCAGATTCCTCCCCCAATGCCTTCCGACAACTCTCCCCTGACAATGATAGGCGCCTGCAAATACCCTTTTTCTTTCGTACGTTGGCCCACTACCTTATTAAAAGAAAAAATTTCTCCTGGCAATACCACGTAATTGTTAATCGCCTGCGAGGCGAGCTTGATGTTGTGTACACGATTCCGGTTACCTGCATTGAAATAGGTCGCATATTGCCCGATCCTTTTTTTCCGCACCTGACTCATGAGAGCCTTGTCTACCTTCGGGAATACCTCTTTGTAGCTGACATTCATGCTTGCGGCTCCCGTACCATAAAAATAATCGTAAAAACGTCCGCGAAATGCCAGGTCATCCAGCTTTCTTCCCTTGGCTTCCGGAACGATGGCCCCGGCGTTATTAATCGTTGCATTGATCGGCGCAATGTACGCTTTTTTCGCCAGCTCTTCTACCATTCGCGCAAGCTTGCTGTCATCGACCAAAGGAACGCCATCAAAGGGAAGAGAATAATCAGCCCGGTTGAGCATAGCTACCGTCTTGCCCTCCATCTCTATCTGCAAAAAATTCGTCGGGTCGAGGGGATTAATTAACAGTAACAGAGCCAACGTCATAGCAAAACCCATCCGGCTGCTCACCTCCATTCTCCAACAACGATCATCTTCCGTTATTGTAGTATGAGCAGTCGAACGGGTTTCATTCTACGATCGGAATGACATTAGCCCATCTTTGTCAGCCTGCTGACAATTGCTTGCGTAACTGCCTTGAGACGCTGCTGGTCCACCGCTTCCTGGTAAGTATTATTCAACTGGTCGCGCAGTTCCTTGGCAGCCAGAAGATTCGCTGTTGCTTCTTTCACTTTTTGCTTATACCTTACCTTTACATCCATTAATTCCTCTTCATATACCTCATCTGTGCCAGGCTCAATTGCCCTTTCATACATATCGATAACCTCATCTGTATCTTTACTTGGAAAATACTCATGAGGTGCGGTGCTGTCAAAAATAGCGAGGCCCTTCTCAGGAACAATGACCATATCAAGGCTGTGCGGGTCTAGTCCACAGTGGTATACTTCCACGTCAAAGCCGCGTGTTTTGGCTTCCTCCACCAACTTTTTCAGCATAGTGGACTTGCCAGAGCCTGGCCTGCCCTTGATAAAGTAGCGCTTCTCCAAATGGTCGGTCAGCTTCATGATATGATCTACAGGCCCCTGCGGCGTCGCTGCCCCCAAATACATACGCCGTACCTTTGCTTTCTTTTCCAGTTGCTCTTCTCCGAAGAACAAAGCTTTTACTTCTTCCGTAACGCAATTGGCTTCTTCTCTATTGAGGTGCTCAATGTAGGGAGCCTCCCACTCATCGTGGATCCGCAAGGCCTCGCCAAAAGCTTGATATGCCTCTTCACTCTTCCTAAAAATCTCTTCGTACCAGCCGGCAATCTGGTCTTTGTAATCCACTAGCTGATCAATGTTGACCATGGACTGCAAATTGACCTGAATTTCCTTTACACCCGGAGAAGCGGGTCTCCAAATCCGGGGATAGCTACCATCCATAATCGCCACTTTATATTTGGGAAAAATAACACCATCAAACTGTCCATTCACAAAAGGAGAATGAATCCACTCCACTTCGTCTGTTTTTCGTGCCATTTGATTACCAATCGACTCGATCAGTGGCGACGTAATTCCTTCCACTGTCCCTGTCAAAATATAAACACGCTCCAAGCCTTCCAATACGGAGTCATAAAACGTCTTGTATCCTCGCGCAGTATTCCCTGCGGCATATATATGGCGCACTTTTGTGGTCATTGCCTTTCCCTCCTGTACTTCTTCTAACTGCCATTGAATCGATGTATTGTATGCACAAAAGGGAGAATAGGCGTCTGTCTACAACCATAAGAAAACCTCTATCGTGGTTTACTCAAGGATGAGCGACCGCGTTTTAGCGGAATGTTTTCCATAATCTCAAGAAGAAACTCGAAGAAGTTTATCCTTTACGATATTATCAAAAAGCCGCTGCTAGCTATTTTTCATAGCTCACAGCGGCTTTTTGTCATTCGGGTATTATTTATTCAAATCCGTCATTTTACCAGTAGACATATAAATAATCCATTCACAGATGTTCGTAACATGATCGGCAATCCGTTCCAAATATTGCGCGACCAAGAGCAAATGTGTTCCTTGCGAAATGGCCTGACTGTTTTTCGTCATCAATTCAATCAGATCATGGAAAATCGTGGAATACAGTTTATCCACAATGTCGTCGCGTGAGGCAATCTCTTCTGCCGCTTCTTTGTTGCGTGCAATATATGCATTTAAACAATCACGCACCATAGCCTTGACGTGATCAGCCATCATCGGAATATCGATGAGGGGTTTCACGTACGGGTCCGCCATCAAGCGTCGGGTCGTCTTGGCAATGGAAACGGCATGATCACCCATTCGCTCCAAATCCGTCACCAGCTTCAACATTGTTCCCAAGCGTCGCAAGTCACCTCCGACTGGCTGCTGCAACGCAATGAGACGGAAGCAATCGCTCTGTATTTCTTGCTCCAGCTCATTGATCACAGGATCGCTTGCGATAACCTGTTCCGCCAGTTGGGCATCCCGCTCAACCAGACTCTTAATGGATTTATGAATGGCTTCTTCCACCAATGTGCCCATCGTCATGAGCTTGCGGTGCAGTACATCCTGCTGTTCTTCAAAAGCGTGCCGTGACATTTCCCTCTTCCCCCTTCTAGTGTCTGACATGTCAAATGGTACAAGGCGATTGTATTGTAGAAGTAAAGCTACTATTTTGTTTGTGTAAATGTTTTTTGCAGTTGTTGTTTTAGGTAAGGGGAAGTGTAACTGTGAAGGTTGTCCCTCTTCCTTCCTTGCTCTCCACACTAATATGTCCGTGCAAATTTTCCACGAGATGCTTCACGATTGCGAGGCCCAAACCTGTTCCACCTGAATCGCGGCTTCTCGCCTTGTCTACGCGATAAAACCGCTCAAAGATACGCGTGAGGTCCCTTTCCGGAATGCCGATCCCGGTATCCATGACTTGAATGGTGATGTTTTCGCTGTCTGCCTCTGTCTTGACGTTGATTTTTCCACCTTCTGGCGTATAGGCGATCGCATTCGTCAACAGATTCAAGATGATCTGCTGCAAGCAATCCTTATCCGTCATCAGCCAAATATCTGGCTTTGGTGAAGGGAGGGTGATCGTCAATTCCTTGCGTTGTGCCTGGTCATGCATGATGGCAACCGCCGAACTGATTAGATCCTGCAAGTGAACCTGACTCAGATGCAACGGGATTCGCTTCTGCTCGATTTTGGAAAGGTCCAAAATGTCGCGGATCATCCGGTAGAGCCGCTCGCTCTCATCCGAGATGATTTGCAAGAAATTGCGGCATGTTTCCTCGTCCTGCATAGCCCCTTCAAGCAAAGTCTCCGTGAAGCCCTTGATCGAGGTAATCGGCGTGCGTAGCTCATGCGATACGTTTGCTACGAAGTCACTTCGCATCTTCTCCAGGCGGCGAATGTCGGTGATGTCATGCAGTACTACGACCACACCCCTCGACTCCCCCTTGAAGTTAATATAGGGAGCAAAATTCACGTCAAGAATGCGTTCCTGCGGGTAATAAATGTGTACCTCTTGGCGGAACTTCTCGCTTCTGTCGAGGCACCTGTCGATGTATTGGCTGAGCCCAAAGCTTTTGCCGGCCTCGATATGCAGCTTCCCTACTATCTCATGTCCAGCAGTCCCCAGCAGCTTTTCAACGGCTGGATTGACCAGCATGATCCGGCGTTGTTCAGAAATGAAAATCACGCCACTCGTCATATTGGTCAGCACCCCTGCCAGGCGCTGCTGATTCTCCGAGATTTCGTACATCTGCTGCTCCAGGCTCGATGCCATGAAGTTGATCGCGCCTGCAAGCTGACCGATCTCATCCTTTGCTTTGATTCTGACACGGCTCTCATATTGGCGCTGTGTAATGTTGCGGGCTACCCGGGTGATCTCCTCGATCGGACGAATAATGGAAAAGGAAATGCGAGAAACAACAATCGATCCGACTACCAAAGTAACCAATAAACCTGTGAGTAAGCTGTACCACATTTTGTGGATCGTATCGGTAATATCTTTCATCGACATCGCTGAACGAACAACACCGAATATTTCGTTGTTCAATTCAACAGGTACTGCAACGTACATCATGTCATAGCCGAGCGTCTCACTAAAACGACGGGAAATCCCTGTTTCTCCTTTCAACGCTGCCTTCATCTCTGGTCGGTCATGGTGGTTTTCCATCTCTTCCGGGTGGGAGGAGTTGTCGTACATCACCTGACCATCCTTGTTGATAATGGTGATCCGTACTTCATCCGTTGGCGCTACTTGTTTGACCCGGTCTGCTAACGTCGCCTTATCGGCAAAGACATTCGGGAAACGGACCGCCTGAGAGATGAGCTTCGACTCGCGGGACAATAGCTCATTCAGTGATTGGAGGTAGGAATTCTCAAGGACTTTGGCAAAATACATCCCCATCACCAATAGTACGAGAGAGATTAAACCCAAAATAGTCAAAGTGAGTTTGATTCGAAAGCGAGTCAAGGTAAATCCTCCGTTATCCTTCCAGTTTGTATCCTAATCCGCGAACGGTTTTGATGTATTTCGGGTTCTTCGTATCATCCTCAAGCTTTTCGCGCAAATGGCTGACATGCACGTCCACGATTCGAGAGTCCCCGATAAAATCGTAGTTCCAAACAGCATTCAACAATTGATCGCGCGTCAATACACGTCCTTGGTGGCTCGCTAAATAGTTGAGCAGCTCGAATTCCTTTGGTGTCAGCTCAACCTTCACGTCTTTACAGAACACCTCGTACTTCTCCGGGTAGATACGAATATCCCCAAATTGGAGCAACACCTCTTGAGGCGCTGTAGTCGCTTCCGGCGTGTTCTGAAAACGCCGCAGAATGGCTTTCACGCGGGCAATTACTTCTCTCGGGCTAAAAGGCTTTGTCAAATAATCATCGGCACCAAGCTCAAGCCCCAAAATCTTGTCGAGCTCATCATCTTTCGCTGTAAGCATCAAGATCGGCGTATTATTGCGTTCCTGGCGCAAGGTTTTGCATACGTCCATTCCATCCATCTTGGGAAGCATCAAATCAAGAATGATAAAATCAGGCTGCTCGCTCTTAACCACTTCCAAGGCCTGTTTACCGTCAAAAGCAGTTACGACCTGAAATCCTGATTTTTCAAGATTAAATTGCAATAGCTTTACAATAGAAGCTTCGTCATCCACTACCAATACTTTGATCATCTGTCTGTTTCCCCCTAGCGTTGCAATGCTTGCGCTCGATTTTCTAACCTACGTCCCCTGAAAAATACTTCTCTCTACAATACTCAGTCTGCCAATGCTCATTGCGGAAAACAAGTAATTTTTTTGTAAAGACATGCTGTTGAACACATAGAACTTAGTTGCTTGACAGTAGTATTCCTCTTTTAGGTAAAGGTATCTCCTTAAAAAATCCTAGCTGTCTTCCAGCGGTAGAGGTCGGGAGAAGCCCTGCCACATGCTTTCCAGTTGCCTGTATCCTCTCTACGTTCGGGCGGTCTCCTTCCAAACATGTGACAGTGCTTCGGTACAGCTGTGGATGTATGTCTTGCTTTTACAACGTTTTACAAGTGGGCTCAAAGAAGTTTTCCTTGAGCCTTTTAAAAAAAACTAAAAGCTACGTGGAAGAAGCGAATTTCCAGTCCAAGCGCCTCTGGAGCCCAGCCCAGCGTAGGAATAAATGGCGGGGAATTTCAGCTTCACTTATGGACTACCTCCTCGAAACTTCTACGTTTGAAGCGCTCCCGCCATTTATTCTGGAGCGAACAGTCATACCCACAGCGGGGCGTAGGCCGAAGCGTAGACTGGAAATTCGTTTCTTCCACCACCACAGCAACTTTAATAGCAAAAGACGCCTTCCCAAAGAAAGGCGTCTTACATGTACTAATCTTATTTCAAAACAGCCATTACACTGCGTACAGAGTCAGCAGATTTATCAAGAGCTGCTTTCTCTTCGGCAGTCAGATCCAATTCGATCACTTTTTCGATCCCGTTTGCGCCGAGCAGAGTCGGTACACCCAGGTAGAGATCGTTGTAGCCGTACTCTCCTTGCAGAAGAGCGATGGATGGCAGAATGCGTTTTTTGTCCTTGATGATGGCTTCAGCCATTTGTACCAAGGAAGCCGCAGGTGCATAGTAAGCGGAACCGTTCCCCAGAAGGTTTACAATCTCGCCCCCGCCCTTGCGGGTACGCTCTACGATCGCATCCAGACGGTCTTGCGGGATTAATTTTTCCAATGGGATACCACCAGCATACGAGTAGCGAACCAATGGAACCATGTCATCTCCGTGACCACCCAGAACGAAGCCCGTTACGTCTTCTACAGATACGTTCAGCTCCATCGCCACGAAGGTACGGAAGCGAGCAGTATCCAGAACGCCGGATTGACCGATTACGCGCTCTTTTGGAAAGCCGGACGTTTTGAAGAAGGTGTACGTCATCGCGTCAACTGGGTTGGACAGTACGAGCACGATAGAGTTTGGTGCATATGTTTTTACTTGCTCTGCAACAGATTTCATAATGCCAGCATTGGTGTTAACCAGATCATCGCGGGACATGCCAGGCTTGCGGGCAATACCAGCTGTGATGATGACGAGATCAGCATCTTTGATGTCTTCATAGTTCGCAGTACCTGTGATGTTTGCATCAAAGCCTAATACTGGCGAGGATTCCATCATGTCGAGCGCTTTACCTTTTGTTGGGTTCTCCAGTTGCGGAATGTCAACCAATACGATGTCGCCCAGTTCTTTTTGCCCCAAAATGAATGCAGTTGTTGCACCAGTGAAGCCACTACCGATAACAGCGATTTTTTTACGGTTGAATGCCATGAACTATTCCCCTCCAAAAATGTAAGTGTAAAAATTTGTGCCCAAATCTATCTTACATGTTTTGAATCAGAGCGTCAGCAAACTCGGAGCATTTCAGTTCTTGTGCGCCTTCCATCAGACGAGCGAAATCGTATGTTACTGTTTTCGCGGAGATGGTTTTTTCCATGGAGTTGATGATCAGATCAGCTGCTTCGTTCCAACCGAGGTGACGCAGCATCATTTCTCCGGACAGGATCACGGAGGATGGGTTTACTTTGTCCAGACCAGCGTATTTCGGAGCTGTACCATGAGTTGCTTCGAAGATCGCATGACCAGTCAGGTAGTTGATGTTTGCACCTGGAGCGATACCGATACCGCCTACTTGTGCAGCCAAAGCGTCGGATACATAGTCACCGTTCAGGTTGAGTGTTGCTACTACATCGTACTCAGCTGGACGAGTCAGGATTTGTTGCAGGAACGCGTCAGCGATAACATCTTTCACGATGATTTTGCCAGCTGCTTCTGCTTCTTTTTGTGCTTTGTCAGCGTCGCCGCCTTCAGCTTTGATACGATCGTATTGTGCCCAAGTGAACACTTTGTCGCCGTATTCTGCTTCAGCCAGTGCATAACCCCAGCTTTTGAACGCACCTTCCGTGAACTTCATGATGTTACCTTTGTGTACGAGGGTAACGGATTTGCGCTTGTTGTCAATTGCATAGTCAATTGCTGCACGAACCAGACGCTCTGTACCATCTTTGGAAACAGGCTTGATACCGATACCAGAAGTTTCTGGGAAGCGAATTTTCTTCACGCCCATTTCGTTTTGCAGGAAGTCGATTACTTTTTTCACTTCTGGAGTACCTTCAGCCCACTCCACACCAGCGTAGATGTCTTCAGTGTTCTCGCGGAAGATTACCATGTCTGTCAATTCAGGATGTTTAACTGGGGATGGAACACCATCGAAGTATTGAACAGGACGTACGCAAGCATACAGATCCAGCTCTTGACGCAGTGCTACGTTGATCGAACGGATACCGCCGCCTACTGGTGTAGTCAGAGGACCTTTGATTGCAATCAGGTATTCACGAACAGCAGTCAGCGTATCTTCTGGCAGCCACTCGCTGTATTGGTTGAAGGATTTTTCGCCCGCGAATACTTCGAACCAAGCGATTTTCTTCTCGCCTTTGTATGCTTTTTCTACAGCAGCATCCAGAACACGAACGGAAGCTTTCCAAATGTCAGGGCCAGTACCGTCACCCTCGATGAAAGGAATGATCGGATTGTTTGGAACTACCAATTTACCGTTATCCACAGTAATTTTTTCGCCTGCAGTTGGTTGCGTCAGGTTTTTAAACACAAAAAATCCCTCCAGTGTTATATATATTTGGTGATTATGAATATTTCCAGACGTAGGAGAACTACCACTCACTTGTGGTAGTTCTCAAGCTTGCGCTCAGGAGCGATCAGCTTGGCTGACCCCCTACCCTCCACGCTCGAAAATAGCGAGTTCTTAGCGGCGGTCAATTGGAACGTAGTGTTGGTTGACCGGACCGGTGTAATCCGCGCGAGGACGGATCAGGCGATTATTTTCATACTGTTCCATGATGTGTGCTGTCCAACCGGACATACGGCTGATAGCAAAAATCGGTGTGAACAGGTCCGTTTCGAGGCCGAGAGAAATGTACACAGATGCTGAGTAGAAGTCAACGTTTGGCTTCAGTCCTTTTTCACCGGAAATCATTTCATCGATCTTCACAGACATCTCAAACAGCTCAGGGCGACCGATTTGCGCGGTCAGTGCTTTGGACATTTCTTTCAGCCATTTCGCACGTGGGTCACCATCTTTGTATACACGGTGTCCGAAGCCCATGATTTTTTCCTTGTTATCCAGCTTGGTGCGGATGTAGGATTCTACGTTAGCCATGCCGCCGATTTCGTTCAGCATCTTCGCTACTGCTTCATTAGCGCCACCATGCAGAGGGCCTTTGAGTGTACCAATTGCAGACACGATACCGGAATAAATGTCAGTCAGAGTCGCAACAGTTACGCGAGCAGAGAATGTAGATGCATTGAACTCATGGTCAGCATGCAGGATCAGAGCAACGTCAAACGCTTTTACTGCTGTTTCTGTTGGCTCCTGGCCTGTCAGCATGTAGAGGAAGTTTTGTGCAATCGTGAAATCTGCACGTGGAGCTACTGGCTCCAAACCTTTACGCATACGCTCGTAAGCAGCGATCAAGGTAGGAGTTTGTGCCATCAGGCGGATAGATTTCCGATAGTTGGCTTCAGGAGACATATCTTGCGCTTCTGTGTCGTAGAGCGCTAACGAAGAGACAGCTGTGCGCAACGCCGCCATTGGGTGTACGCCTTTTGGATAGTGGCGAATGCTTTCCAGCACTTCTTGGGCCACTGCTGCATTTTCACCCAATTGTTTTTTCAAAGCGTCCAGCTGATCACGCTTCGGTAACGCTCCATGCCAGAGCAAATATACAACCTCTTCAAAAGTTGCATGTTCTGCCAGCTCATCGATGTTGATCCCGCCATAGCAAAGAACCCCATCGACGATCGAACAGATGGATGATTGAGCGGCAACAACGCCTTCAAGTCCACGAGTAGTTGTCATAGAACTCCCTCTCCTTTTCCACTCAAGTAGTAGTGCTTATCTAGTCTTCGCTTGTCCGCCATGACTGATAAACGGCCTGATCAAGTTCAAAATAGACGACTTTTTGAACATCCTATCTATGAAATTGTAAGCAGCGGTTTCTTTCATCCACCACTCTTGACAGGGAATGTATCCACGCAAATCCTCACAAGGTCGTACATGCAAATGTCGCTCGTGCAAGGGGAGAGGCGAGAGAAAAGAATCCACTAAGACGACCCAATTATAAAAGATTATTGCGATTTTGTGAATAAGGTTGGCGAAAAAATGTTTCGAAGGGTGAAACGGAGTTTTGTTTTTTCACGATTCTTGCTCCACCTATCAGGCATGCTGCATAATAGAAACATCAGTATTTTGTTCGCACCTTCGCGGCGGAAAGGAGAAACCGTTTGAATCAGGAAAACTGGGTAGAGCGCCTCTTTCAAATCATTCGATTGTTATGGGTTTGCCTGCTTGTCTATGTAGGGATTTGGGTATTCCAACATGCAACACCTTTACTGTACCCATTTATAATCGCTTTAGTCATTGCGCTCATCATCAACAAGCCCGTTACGTTTATGACCAGAAAGTTCAGGATTCCCCGCTGGCTTTCCGTCATTATCGCGCTCTTGGTTTTGATGCTGCTCGCTGGCGGAGTGCTCACACTGATCATCACGGAAACAGTCGTGGAAATCGGGGAGCTGGCCAAGCGTTTGCCAGTCGTTGCACAGGAGCTGGCCCATTATTTGCAAAATACGATTTCTCAGGACTTCTTGATGGGCATTTACAATCAGCTTCAGTGGTTTTACGAGCAACTCGATCCAAGTTATAAGGATAAACTTACCAGTACGGTAGGTAGTGCGATCTCGACCATCACAAATGTTGGGCAGGACTTGATCGTCAAATTCCTGGATGGATTGAAAAACCTGCTTGTCTCACTCCCGAATATGGCAACAGTTTCCGTTATTTCCATCATGGGTGCCTTCTTTATCTCCAAAGATTTTGCCCTTTGGGAAGCGCGGGGTCGCCGTCTTTTGCCAACAGGAGTAAACAGCCGTCTCGATCAAATTTTCATCGATTTGCGCAATGCCTTGTTCGGGTTCGTCAAGGCGCAGTTGACTCTCATCTCCTTAACCGCTGCCATCGTCATCATTGGCCTGTTGGTCATGCGTGTCGAGTACGCGATTACGATTGGCTTGATCACGGGCTTGGTCGATCTCTTGCCTTATCTTGGGACAGGGACCGTCTTTGTTCCTTGGATCATCTACATGTTTTTCAAAGGCAATTACACGATGGTCATCGGCTTGTCCATTTTGTACGGGGTCGTCTTGATTTTCCGTCAAATTATCGAGCCAAAAGTCGTTGCGGAAAACGTCGGTCTCGACCCTCTCCTCACATTGGTCGCGCTGTTTGTTGGCCTCCAGCTGTTCGGATTCCTGGGCTTGATCATTGGACCTGTTTCACTTGTCATGATCAATGCTCTGGTAAAAGCCAACGTCTTCGTCGATGTATGGGGCTACATCCGAGGGAAGAAAACCTGACCTCATGTAAAAAGAACCGCTTGCGAGCAGCTTGTACACAGCTCGGAGCGGTTCTTTTTTATAGGGAATTTTAGTATTAGCGGCGGAAAAACAATTGAACACGACCAGACGAGATGAGGTTCCACAGCCAGCGCTTCAACAGATGACGAATGATCATCCGTGTGTACGGAATGAGGAAGACCAGTCCAATCACATCTGTGACGAATCCAGGCAACAAGAGCAAAATACCACCGATCAAGATCAAGACACCGTCAATGAGCGAATCGGTAGGCATTTGCCCACGCGACAACTGGTGTTGAACCATGCGGAATACTTGCATCCCCTGCTGCTTCGCAAGCCAAGCTCCCAAGATCCCTGTGAGAATGACCAGCATGACTGTATTCCAGCCGCCAATCCACGAACCAATAGTAATAAGCCCCCAAAGCTCTAAACCAAACGCGACGACAAATAGAATGGCAAAAAAGCGGAACATGCCTATTCCCCTCCTTTATGCTGGGAGTCCAACCAATCATAGATGTCAGGCACCGCTCGGGACAAGCGAATCGGCCTCAAAGCTGCGTTGGTAAATACATGCATTGTTTCTCCTGACACCAACAGCTGTTGGTCAGGCAATCTAACAACCTCGTAAGCAAAAGTGAGACGGACAGGACTGATCTCTTTTACACGTGTCCGTATTTCCACCTCATCGTCATAACGAGCGGGCTGTTTGTAAGAGATGTTCGCATCTGTGACAGGCAGAAGTACGCCTTTTTCCTCGAGTTCACGATAGGTAATCCCCGCATGGCGAATCAGTTCTGTTCTTCCTACTTCAAACCAGTTCAAGTAATTCGTATGGTAGACCACACCCATTTGATCGGTTTCTCCATAGCGGACACGCAATCGATGGGAATGAATAATGGGAGTCATTTTAGATCGCTCCTTTCTCTATAGGATGATTGTACCATAGTACCCCTATGTGGCTGTAGTGGTGGGGAGGAAACAGGAGAAAACGCTCAGATTCTTGTCCCACCCGC